>JAHJRB010000109.1 GCA_018831025.1 Nanobdellota archaeon
AAAACTAGAAAAAAATATACAGAAATTAAATGGAAAGACATAGCAGGAATGAGAGATAAAATAACGCACCATTATTTTGGGATTAATTTAGAAACAGTTTGGAAAACTATCAAGGAAGATTTACCAATCTTAAAGAAACAAATTAAAGATATTCTAGAAAAAGAATCTAATAAAGAAAATAAATAATTCTGTAAATTTTCTGTGAAACCTATCTAAAACTTAATCTTTCCTCAACTTTCTAACTTCTGATTTAAGCAACAAAGAATTAGGTATAAATATTTCATCGCCTTCTTTTGTTTTTATTCTAGTTTCAATTAATTCTACTTTACTTACTTTTCCTTTAACAGTCATAAAATCTACTATATCTCCTTCTTTAATAATCTTTTTCTGATATAAATAGATTCCAGCTGTTAAATTTGGCATAAAATCCTTAAAAGCTAGTATAATCAACACAATTATAATAATTAAAATAGCTAATAATATAATATACAAAATAGTTGTAGTTAATCCTAATTGATTAAGAGCCATTACAATCGCAACAAAGTAAATAATATACAGCACAAACCTAGAAACAAACTCTTCAAGCGGAAGTTTAATACCTAACTCATTTTTTAATATCTTATTTAAATGAATTTCTTGTAAAATTCTGCTAAAAAATCTGCTAAAAAATCTAGCCAGTACAACTCCAACTAATAAAATAGCTATCGCTGCAACTAATACCGCTAATTGCCCGCTTAATAAATCACTAACAATAGTATAATCCACCATACTTATAGCTTAGATTATATAGTTTAAAAATTTAATTATTTTACATAAATTTAAAAAATACCGATTCCTACCTTTTATTAAAATGCCAGTAAATCCAGGAGTGCATTATCTAAAAGCTAAAGAAGAGTATGAACAAGCAACAACAGATGAAACTAGATTAGCTTGTCTTAAAAAAATGCTATCTTTATGCCCAAAGCATAAATCGAGCGAGAATTTACAAAAAGAAATAAAAACTAAAATAGCCAAGATAAAATACTCAACCCAAAAACAAAAAGAGCTAAAAAAAGGCTCTTATCAAAAGATTTCTTTTAAACAAGAAGGTGCTGCTACAATATGCTTAGTCGGAAAAACAAACACAGGCAAGTCTACCTTGCTTAAAGAATTAACCAACGCTAATGTTACAATAGCCTCTTATCCTTTTACAACTAAAAAACCAGAGTTTGGAATTCTAGATTATGAAGGAATTAAATTACAAATAGTTGAGATTCCGGCAATTACAGAAAACTTTTCAGAAAGTGATTTAGGTCCCAGTTTATTAGCTATAATCAAAGAATCTGATTTAATAATTTTTATGTTCAATACTCCTTCAGAAAAATCTCTTTTAGATAGAGAGTTAAACGAAGTTAAAGTTAAAAAAATAATCTACATTGAAAAAGAAAACATTAGAGAAAAAATCTGGAAAAACTTAAACTTAATTAAAGCCTATACAAAAGAACCGGGAAAACCAAAAGCACATCCTCCCGTAGCTTTAGAAAAAGGCAGCATAGTTAGAGACCTTGGATTAAAAGTTCACAAGGATTTTATTAAAAATTTTGATTATGCTGTTGTTAACGGCCCTTCAGCTAAATTTAAAAATATGAGATGTGGATTAAAACATAAATTAAAAGATAACGACATTGTAGAGTTTCATATTAAAAAATGAAAGTATTATTCGTTTGCAAATATAATAGATTTAGAAGTAAAGTAGCTGAAGGCTTCTTTAATAAATTAAATAAAAACAAAAATTTAACAGCTAGCTCTGCTGGAATATTTCAAGGCTATCCAGTTACATCTATAGTTAAAGAACTAGCTAAAGAATTTGAAATAAAAATTACTTCTACTCCTAAAACAATAAGCGAAGACATGCTTAAACAATTTAATTATATAATTATAGTCGCTAATGATGTTCCTGCTTCTTTATTTGATCATGATTTTTGTAAAAATGTGATAGTTTGGAAAATCCCAGATACTAACGCTAATGATAAAGAAACAATAAGAAAAATATTCATTGAAATCGAAAAGAACGTAGAATCTTTAGTCAAAGAATTAAAATAAAAAATACATACTACATTCCAACAATACTTAAAAATATATAAAGATTACCAAATTTAATGAAATACCTAATATTACTAGCATTATTACTAATTTCAGGGTGCTCAATTACAGGCGATGTTATAGGAGAACAAAAATTAGAAGGTCCTTTCTTAGTTACTAATGTTGTAGACGGCGACACTTTAGATCTAAATAATAGTTATAGAATAAGATTCAGCGGCATTAACACTCCAGAAACAGGAGAATGCTATCATGATGAAGCTTGGGACAGACTAAAAGAATTAACTTTAAACAAGGAAGTATTTATTGAAGAAGATATTTCTGATGAAGGAAAATATGGTAGAAAACTAAGATATATTTACGTCGATAATAAATTTGTAAATGGCATCATGGTTTCTGAAGGTTTTGCTAAAGTTTACGACAAATACAAAGCAGACACAAAAAGATATTCTGAGCTAAAACAATTAGAAGCTCCTGCTATAAAAGATAAACTCGGTGTTTGGTCTTGCGAAGATAATAAAAAAGACTGTTTATATGTAGGCAGTAAAAATTCAAAAAAATACCATACTCCCACATGTAAATACGCAAAAAAGATTCTTCCTAGCAACTTAGTTTGTTATTATAGTGAAGAAGAGGTAGCTGATTTAGAATTTAGTGGATGTTGATTTTCTAGCCTCAGAACCTCAAAATATAAGCCCTACAAGGCTTGTGAAGACTATATTTTACCTCTCCAATCACTAATCTAATAACAATACAGACCTAAACAACCATAGTAAAATACTA
>JAHJRB010000110.1 GCA_018831025.1 Nanobdellota archaeon
CCTCCAAGTTCCAGGTTTTTCAAATTCTCCAAGTTCAATCCCAAAAGCATCTGAAGTTCCAACTGTCTTAGTATACTCTAATTTACTCTCCGAATTATAAATTTCAACAATAGCATCTTCATCAATCAAGTCATTTGCTTGGTCATGTAATAATGCTTTTCCATTTATTACTGCTCCTGGCTTGTAAGATTCATCAACTATTAATTCAACCCATTTAGGAATAGCCCTTACCTTAAAATTCGTAGTATCTTCTCCTTTATTTCCTATTAAGTCTTCAACCTTAAAAATAATTTCATGTTTTCCAGATTTAGCAGTACTACTTACTCCAAGATTATATTCAAATAAACCATTTTCCAAATTCAATTCTTTTTTATCTTTATCAACTTCAATACTGGCTTTTCCATTTTCAACTATCTCACCATTTAACCTATAAGCAGTTCCGGTAATAACTACTTCACTCCCTGGATCTACAACTAAAACATTAACATTAACATCCACTTTTAATTCATCACTTACCTTAAAATTTCCGCTTTCTTTCTCGTAATCATCAACAGCACCTTCCACAGTAACAACAAATTTACAATCCCCTAATAAACTAACTCTCGTAGGAATATCCTGATTAAATTCAAAACTTTTCCCGGCATTTATATCAACTAAGCTAAAATAAACCGGCAAAGAAGTATCTCCGCATACCAAATCAATTTTCAAGGCCCCAATAACAGTCTCATCATAAGATATTTTACCTTTGATATTAATCTTGTCCCCTAGGTTATATTCGGTTCTTTCTAATCCATCTATAGTAATTCCTGCAAAAACAATTTGCATAGCAAATAAAAATACAACTATGTAACTTAAACCTCTATTCATAACCTAATTTAATCATAACTAATATATAAATTTACCCCAACCTCCACCATTAATTTTAAATACCTATAGGATAACATTAATTTCTATGAAAGAATCTTTAGAAAAACTCAGACATTCTGTATCTCATATCCTCGCCATCGCTGTAAAAGAATTATACCCTAAAATAAAATTAGGCATAGGTCCTGCTATAGAAGATGGATTTTATTACGATTTTGACAACTTAAAATTATCTCCAGAAGACCTAAAAAAAATAGAAAAACGTATGAAAGAAATCATAAAAAGAAAATTAGATTTTAAAAAAGTAAAAGCCACTAAAGCAAAAGCAAAAACTCTATTAAAAGACGAGCCGTATAAATTAGATTTATTAAAAGAACTAAAAGACGATGAAATTTATTTCTATGAAACAGGAAATTTTACAGATTTATGTAAAGGTCCCCATATGAAGAACACATCAGAAATTAAAGCATTTAAATTATTAAAAATTGCAGGAGCTTACTGGAGAGGTGACTCAAAAAATCCAATGCTTATAAGAATTTACGGAACAGCATTTCCAACTGAAAAAGAACTCCAAGATTTTTTAATAAAAAGAGAAGAAGCAGAAAAGCGCAATCACATTAAGTTAGGAAAACAAATGGATTTATTTTCTTTCCAAAAAGAAGGACCTGGTTTTCCATTCTTCCACCCAAAAGGGATGATTGTCTGGAATGAACTATTAAAATACTGGAATGAAGAACATGATGAAGAAGGTTATCAGCAAGTTAAAACTCCTATAATTCTAAACAGAGAACTCTGGGAAAAATCCGGCCATTGGGACCATTACAAAGAAAATATGTATTTTACGAAAATAGATGACCAGGATTATGCAGTTAAACCAATGAATTGCCCAGGCGGGATTTTAATTTACAAATCAAGGTTGCATAGCTATAAAGAATTCCCTATAAAAATAGCAGAGCTTGGTTTAGTCCATAGACATGAATTATCCGGAGTATTAAATGGGTTATTTAGAGTAAGATCCTTTACTCAAGATGATACCCATATATATTGTACAGAAGAGCAAATAGAAAAAGAAGTAATAAAGGTAATAAAACTAATAGACAGGATGTATAAAACATTCAATCTATCTTATCATATGGAACTTTCCACAAAGCCAGCAAAAGCAATTGGCTCAGA
>JAHJRB010000111.1 GCA_018831025.1 Nanobdellota archaeon
AAAAACCAGATGAAATTAATTCTGAAGTTTCTTTCTCATCATATATGTATTTTATTTTTCCAGTTTCTTTATTTTCTAATATCATTTTTTTGCTCCATATATACCTTAGATTTTAGGGTTTATAAAGGATAGTATTTTACTGCATTGTAACGTAAGCGGGGGTTATTTTGGCTAAAAAAATTAATTTTTCTTTTTCTTTGGTTTATCCCAGTAAGCAGATTTACATTTAGGACATAGGATTGGATATTCCTTTTTTCTGGGAATCCATTCATGTCTACAGCGTTCACATTTGTATCCTTTCACTTGTATCTTTATTTCAGCCATATATCTTTTTAGAATCTTATTCTTTATAAACTTTACTTTAATAAGTATTAACTACATAGTTACTAATTTACTACCGAAACATTTATATAGTTTAACTTACTTATATAATTAGTAATTAGTTAAGTAAATAAATGAGAGCTCCGAAGAGCCCTCAGATTCCAAATCGGCTACCAACCAAAATGAAATCCAAAGATATAATCCAAGAGAAGTATAAAAAAGTTTCTTGTTCCAAATGTAGTTCTAACGAGATAAAGAAAGATGGATTAAGAAAAACACAGAATAGGGGAAAGATACAAAGATATAGATGTAGGAATTGTAATTTTAGATTTGTTATTGATGATGGTTTTTACAGGATGAGGACAAATGAAAATAAAATTACTGTTGGAATTGATTTGTATTATAAAGGTGTTTCACTAAGAAAAGTGCAAGAACATTTCCAAGCTTTTTACCCCCATAATTCAAGCCATATGTCAGTTTATAGATGGATTGTAAAATACAGCATGATGGTTAGTAATCTTACAGATAACTTACCAATTCAATGTGGTAAAGAAATGATGGGTGATGAAATGGAATATCACAGAAGATTATACCATCAAAAAGGTATGAGGGGAGTTGAACAGAACTGGTTCGTGGATACTTTTGATCTAAAGACAAGATTCATGATTATTGGAGAATATATGAAAAGTAGAACCAATGAAAATCTTATCAAGGTTATGAAAAAAACAAGATTCAAAACAGGAGAACAAATAAAGATAGTTACAACAGATGGCTTACAAGGTTATCCGAGAGTTCTAAAGAAAACATTTGGATTAAAGACACATTGGAATCATAAAAGTAAAATAGTCCATAATGTGGTTATTGCTTCTGAACGAGGATTTAATCATCCTATTGAAAGAGTACATAACACTATTAGGGAAAGAACAAAAATCATGAGGGGATTTCATGGTTGTATAGAATCTGCTCATGCAATTATGAAGGGATTAGAGATTAACTACAATTTTAATAGAAAACATATGTCTTTGGAAAATAAAACTCCTGCAGAGATGGCTATAATAGAGTTAAAATTAGGAGTTAATAAGTGGTTAGAATTAATCAAGTTAAGTAAAATTTAATTGTAAATAAGCCAAGCTAATTCTATTGCCTTTACTTCCTAAAGAGACTTATAGAGGAAGCGTTATCACTTTTATAGAATATTATCACGAATTAATTTATTATAAAATGATATATTGACTATTTCCTCTTCTATATCAACAACATATCTAATTATATCTTCTAAATAATTTTGAATAGTTCTGTCCTTTAACTTGGAAATAGAATTATTTATTATTCTTAGATTATCAACATTTATTTTTTCAAAAGTTTTAGAAGGCTTACTCATAAAATAGATTATACTTTTGTTAAGTTCAATTTTAATAAAATTTAAAATTTCCTTTTTATTTTCAAAGTTAATTTTACTTTTATGTAAATATTCTGAAAGATGATTAATGTTATCCCCAATATTTTCTAATTTTTTACCTATTAAAAAATATGCAGGAATTAATGACACATTTCTTATTTTAGATGAGTATAAAATATTTGAATCTATTAATGATAATGAAACTATTTTTGCTATTAAATGATACAACCTGTCAATTTCATTCTCATTGATTCTTATTTCATTAATGTCTAATTGTTCCAAGATATTCGAAATAGACGATTCAATAATCAAACTTATCCTATAGAATACTTGAGTGATATCCACCTTTGATTTGTCTAATAACACTTTTATTGTAATTTTTTGTTTATCTTCATAACCTATCTCAGTACCACTCATATGTGTTATTGTTTTTCTAATTTTTACTTTAACGTCTTTTGTTATCTCCTTTTTAGAAAATAAGGTTATATTTTCAATTCCTAAATAATATACTGCAAATAGTACCTGATCAATATTAGAGGCATATTCATCAATATTCAAGGAAATCTCATTTAGTTTTTTTCCTTCTATTGAATGTGGAGATATGACTAATGTTCTATCGTTTTTTTCATGGATCAAGATTTCATTTTTTTCTTTTAAATTATTTTTCCTAACCCATTCTTTTGGTAACGATATAGTATAAGTGGTTCCAGCAATTAATTGTATTTTTCTCTTGTGCATATCATAACATAAGAGTATTAACTATATAAAGTTTTCTATTACTATATAGTTTATGTAGCATAACTATATAAATCACTTTTTGTTATTATAATTAAAATGGACACTAAATTCTTCCTCACAATTTTGATATCTATACTGATTATTAGTAGTCTTATTATGGTTTTTTCATTAAAAGGGCATATTACTGGAAATATTGTTTATGAAAAAAATTCAAAAAACAGTATTGAAATTAAGGGATCCGATACTTTATTGCAACTTGTTTCAAATTTAGCAGAAAGTTATTCTGCAGACAGTCTTAATGCGAGGATATCGGTAACTGGTGGGGGTTCTGGAACAGGGATTGCAGCTTTGATAAATGGAGAGGTTGACATTGCAGATGCTTCAAGAAGAATAAAAGATAAAGAAATTGCTGAAGCAAAAGAAAGAGGAATTAATCCCTTGGAATTTATTATTGCTAGAGATATGTTATCAGTAATTGTTAATGAAGAAAATTCAATCAGTAAATTAACTGTTGAAGAGATAGGTAAAATATACAAGGGAGAAATTACAAATTGGAAAGATATTGGAGGCGCAGATAAACAAATAACTCTCTATGGCAGGCAATCAACTTCAGGAACCTATGATTTTTTCATGGAAACTGTTTTAGAAGATGATTATTCTCCTGAAATGAGAAATCTAGAAAGTAATAAAGCGATATTAGAATCTGTTAAACAAGATAAAACAGGTGTTGGATATGTTGGAATAGGTTATGTTAAGGATGAATTTGGAAATCAAGTCAAAGGAATAAATATTATAAGAGTTTCAAATGGAATAGATTATATACTCCCTTTAGACAAAACAAAGATTGCTGATTATCCTATTTCAAGACCTTTATATCAATATTTTGCAAAAAAGCCTAAACAAGGAGAAGTAAATTATGATTTTTTAATGTTTGAATTAAGTGATAAAGGGCAGAAAATTGTTGAAAAAACAGGGTTTGTAAAAATATTAGATGATGATAAATCTCATAATAATGAAATGCTTAAAAGACTTTAAGATAATGG
>JAHJRB010000022.1 GCA_018831025.1 Nanobdellota archaeon
CTTTAAAGATAACCTTGTTTTTTGTGTTTAAAACAAGCATTACTAAATTTTCCTGCTTATAGTCCATTTCTATTTCTTTAACTACTTCATATACATTTGATATTTCAGTTATATGTTTCATTTTAAATCACCTCTTTTTTTTCTTTATTTATTCTTCCTTCTTCCCAGTTAACACCTTTGCTATGTAAGTTACAGGTTTTATATCTGTAATTACTGTTTTATGCATAACCCATTTCTTATCTTCGCTTAGACCTACAGAGCTTTCTATTATAGGTTGTTTATTCAGCTGCTCTAATTTTAGTTTTTTTACAAAAGCTTTATTATTAAGTTCTAATTTTTCTTAATTTATGCCAACTTGTCCAAACTGTGGATTTGAATTAGTACTTTTAAATAGACCAAAGTATAAATGCTCACTATGCTCAAAACTTTATCCTCAACAACAAGTAGAATCTTATAATTTCAGAAATTGGAATAAAAAACAAAAAGAAAATGATTTACATAATCTAAAATTAGAAGAAAAGAAGATGAATAAATTGATTCAAGAGAATAAAACGTTAAAAGCATTTAGATTTTTGTTTAATGAAAGGAGAATTAAACAAAGTATAGAGAAAAAATTACAAAGAAAACAAGAATATTATTTTAAAAATAAACAGATAATTAATTTAAAGAGAGATATAAGAAGGCAGAATAATCTAGAGGTTTACAATAAGATGAGAAAAAATTGGAGAGATAAGAACTTAGAGACGATGAGGATTTATGGGCAAATACAGCATTATAGGAGTAGGCAGAAAGCTCTTGCACTACAATATCTTAAAAACAATTATTAGGAGGCTTCTGATGGTGATATTTCCCCTTCAGTTCCCACTATCTCACTTTCTCATCTACTGGTTTTTGGGAAAAGTTTAAAAGCCGAAATAATTCTTAATTTAATAATGCCGAGATGGCACAACCTGGTACTGCGCAGAACCCTTTTCGAAAAAGCGTTCACGGAAAAGGATGTGTAAGATTGCTATCAAGATTGTGTAAAAATCCTGTTTCCTTTGGATATCTGGGTTCAAATCCCAGTCTCGGCGTATTATTTTTATGGAACTCCGAAAAATATATAATAAATTAGAGGAAAAATATGGATTTCAGGCATGGTGGCCTTGCATATCTAATAACCATAAATTTGAGATTATAATTGGAGCCATATTAACCCAAAATACTAGCTGGAGTAATGTTGAAAAGGCAATTAAGAATTTAGATAAATTTAATTTTTTAAGAAAGGAAGCTATTAACCAATTAAATGAAGAAGATTTAGGCAATCTAATTAAAAGCAGCGGATATTATAAACAAAAAGCTAAGAAGTTAAAAGAAATTATAAAGTTTTTAGATTCTGGTAAAGAAATTAATAGAGAAAACTTGCTTAATATTTGGGGCGTTGGAAAGGAAACTGCTGATTCTATTCTATTGTATGCATATGAAAAACCAATATTTGTTGTTGATGCTTATACTATAAGAATTATGGAAAGATTATTAGAAGAAAAATTTGATTATGATAATCTACAAAATTTATTTATGAAAGAATTGCCTGATGAAAGTAAATTATTTAATGAATTTCATGCATTGTTTGTTAGACATGGTAAAGAAATTTGCAGTAAAAATAATCCAAAATGTAAAGAATGCTGTTTAAAAAAAGAATGTAAATTTAATAACCGCGTCTAACGCGTACTCTTTCTAACATATCTTCAACCATGTTGTTTATTTTTTTAAGATTTTGCTCCATTTCTTTTAATAATTTTTTATCATGCTTGCTTAAATCTCTAGTTGGAGCTGATTTTTTTGAGGAGGATTCTTTTTTATCTGATTTAGTATTTTTAGAACTACCATTACCATCTAAATACTCCATTCCTGTTACTTTACCAAAAAATCCCAAATGTTACCACCTCTTTGTTTTATTACTATTTACTTGTTTATATATTTTTCCTTAGTATAATTAAAGTATAGTAAGATTAATTAATGAGATAAGTTTTAAAGACTTATGCTGGATGATTGGAGGGTAAAAGGGTGTGATGGTAATTTTAGTGATGAAGAACTTTTAAGAGCTTTGGAAAGTGGTGAAAGACAATATTTTGGTATGAATTTTATGGTGGTTTCTGTAAGAATTAATGATAGACATGTTATTGGTTATGAAACTATCCCCCCTGAAGAAAATTATTGGAGTAATAATGGGAGTAACCATAATGGTCAAGAAGGGTTTAGAGTTCTGGCGTTAAAAGTGTTAGAAGTTGAAGAATAAAAAGAAAAAATTTAGTTCCGATAGTGGTGGAGAGTCTAAGGTTAAATCCTTAGGAGAATTGGTAATTGAAGAAGGTGAAAAAATTTGGAGTGGTTTTGAGCAAGAAAACCAACCTCTCTTAATGGTTAGATGAATCGTGATTTACAAAACAGCAAAGTATTTATATAAGTTATACTTACTATATACTTATGGTGGAAATATGGATAAAATTAAAGTAACAATAAGTTTAAGGAAAGAATTATGGAAAGGGTATAAAGAATATTGCAAAAAAAAGGATTTGGTACCAAGCTATGAATTTCAAAAGTTTATAAAAAAACAATTAAGATGAAACAAACAATAATATACAAATTAAATCCAACAATAGAACAGGAAAAGCATTTACATAATTTAACCTCTATAGCAACAAAACTGTACAATACAGATAATTACATAAGAAGAGCCACTTGGAAGAAATGCGGTAAAATACCAAGTTGGTATAGCCAAAAGAAAAAAGTTCTAAAAGATAATCACTGGTATAAATTATTACCCTCTCAAACAGCACAGGAAGTTACTCATAATTTACAGGGAGCTTATAACTCTTGGTTCAAGTTAAGAAAGAAAGATGAAAAAGCAAGACCACCAAGATTCAGAAAGAAAGAAATGTTAAGTCCTATATCTTTTTACCAACAATTCAAAATAATAGATGATAAACTAAAATTATCAATGTCATTAAAATATAGGAAAGAACATAATATTAAATCTCTTGAATTAAATTTTAATGAATGGAAAAAAACAAGTGGAATCCCTAAATTCTGCCAAATAATATTTGATAAAGGGAAATGGTTTGCTCATATTGTTTATGAAGTAGAAGAAACAAATATTAAGTTAAATAGGAATATTATGGCTATTGATGTTGGAGTAATAAACACAGCAGCAACAGTAGATAATAGTGGAAATAGTAAAATTTATTCTGGTAAACAAATATTATCAATACAACACTATTTCAATTCAAGGATAGCAAGGGTTCAAAGCAAATTAACAAAGCAATATCCTAAAAGAAAATGGAGCAAAACATTACAAAGATTAACAGATAAAAAGAATAGACAAATAAAACAATCATTACATACAATAAGTAAAGGAATAATAACTCAAGCAAAGAAATCTAACATTAAAACAATTGTAGCGGGGGATATAACAGATATAAGAAAAGACAATAATTTTGGAAAAAGAAATAACCAAAAACTCCATTCTTGGTCATTCTCAAAACTTATACAACAGATAGAATACAAATCTATTTTATCTGGCATACGGTTTGTTCGTGTAAGTGAGATGAATACAAGCAAGACTTGTAGTATATGTGGAATTATAAGAAAAAACAGTAGAGTTAAAAGAGGACTTTATAGATGTAAAATATGCAGTAACTTAATTAATGCAGACATAAATGGAGCTAAAAATATCTTAAAAAAGTATCTCCAATTCTTCTCTATTGAAGATGGGAGTATTGGCAATGTGGCTATGCCGTTGGTATCGAGGATAGAAAATGTTATTCCAAGATAAGCCAAGAAGTCCCCCACACCCATTTATGGGTGGGAGTAATGTCACGCAACTAAAAAGCTGCCATATTTTAGAGCTGTTGCTTCATCACTTTGAGCTCTAACGATGAAGTAATATTCTTTTCCAGGTTCAACATTATTTCCTAAGTCAATATCTACTATGTCTAAGTATTTATTTCCTCTATCTAAGCTGAAGATTCCTAACTCTTCATAGATATTTAATTCAGGAATTATAACAGTTACTCTAGTATCTTCATCATCTGTGTTACCTGTGTTTGCAATATTTACATAAAGCTCTAATGGTTGACCATATCTAACAACTCCACCTAGATTCATAACTACAGCGTTTTTAACTTCAACATTTGGATGTTCTATTTTATTGTCTTTAACTCTAACTGTAATTTGTTTTGAGTCAAATAAACCATCTGGTGTTGAAGCTCTAACAGTTACTAAGTAGGATCCTGCATCATAATACCAAGTTGCCCATTCAAATCTGTTAGATGCTGTTTGCTTAAATCTTGAGTCACTAACAGTGTAGGTTATTGGATCATTGTCAAAGTCTGTTGCAACAGGAGCTATAACTGCTTTTTCTCCTTCAGCTACAGTTATGTCACTAATTGTCAATACAGGTCCTTGATTAACATTTACTACTGTTATAGTAATTGTTTTAGAATCTATTCCGCCTTTACCATCATTAACTGTAAATGTAACAGTATAAACGCCTGATTGACTGAATGTTGGAGTCCAAGTAAATGTTTGTCCAATAAATGAAGCCCCACTTGGTAATCCAGAAACAGAGTATGTTAAAGCGTCTCCATCAACATCTGTTGCACTTATAGAGAAACTTAATAAAGCTCCTTCATTTACATTTTTGTTTCCAATACTGGCTAAAACAGGTGCTTGGTTAGGTACAACATATATACATGAACCATCATTTTGAGTTGCAGCTGGATTGTAGTTAGTTGCTGCAGGATCTGTACAACCTAAAACAGGAGTTAGTGATGCATAAGTACAACTGCCATCATTTTGAGTTGCAGCTGGATTGTAGTTAGTTGCTGCAGGATCTGTA
>JAHJRB010000112.1 GCA_018831025.1 Nanobdellota archaeon
CATCTGAAACTTCCAATAAATTATGCGGGGGTACATTAGTTGCCATTCCAACCGCAATTCCACTGCTTCCATTTACAAGCAGATTAGGAATCCTAGTTGGCAAGACTATAGGCTCTTTAGTGGAATTATCATAATTAGGAACGAAATCAACTGTTTTTTTCTCTATATCTTTTAATAATTCTTCAGCAATTTTACTCATTCTCGCTTCAGTATTATGATTTACAAAACCATTAGCAACAAAAGAATGACAATTACTATCCACCTTAACTGAAAATACTTCTTTTTCTTGCTTTGTTCTTTCAATTTTGATTATTTGGTCAAAATAAAATTTATTTTTTAAGATACAATCAATAAAATTCTTATCTTCATTTGAAATAATCCCTATTAACTTGTAATAATTCTTCTCTAACAAATTATATCTGTCAAAGTTATTTTTTAATAAGAAAAGATTATCATATTTGACTCTTAAATAACCATTTAAAAAAGGAATAAAATCACTTTTGCTCATTCTTAAAGAATTTAATTTCTTAATATTTCTTAGTTTTTCTTGTTTTCTCTTAGAAAAAAATCCAATGCGTTCATAAAAGTTTTTAATATTTCCATATCCAGAAATAGTTAATTTCAAACAATTAGATCTTTTATCTATTATAGGTTTTCCAGATATAATTCCAAAACTCAAAAGAAGTATTTTAAGTTGTTTAATTAAACTTTCACTTTTAGAATCATAATTAAGATATAAACTTTTTCCACCATGTCTTTCGTCTTTTCTATAAATGACACAACCATCCCCTTCAAATAAAGCAATTAAGAAATTCTTTATATTTTCCTTAGTAGAATTTAAAACAGAAAAGGGAATTATTTTTTCATGAGATTTAAATTGTTTTAATCCAATATTTTCTAAAAATTTAACAACTTTTTGTTCATAAATACTTAATTCTATACAATCTCCTTTAATTTTTCTTTCATATAATTGAATTCCGTTAAATTGAGATAGAATAATAGATTTAACTCTGTTATAAAATTTCCTATCTTTATTATTAAATAAAATTTGTTTATTATGAAAACTCCCTTCGCTTACCAATGCTCCGAGTAAAAAAGCAAGATCATTATTCATTTTCTTTGGAAGTTGAATATCATTTCTAAACCCCTCTCTAGGGAAAGCACATTCTAAGGGTAATGATTTTTCAGAAAATAGATCATATTTTCTATTAATCAAAGGTATGTCTCCTTTTTTTAAATCTTCTAACAATTTCCAAGAAGTTTTCGGTTTAAAGTCAAGTCCTAATTCCCAAGTTAAAATAGGATGATTACAAGAACCTTCTAAAAAATATCCAGATTTTGTTTCTATTTTGATTGTTTTATGTTTTCCGGAATTAAAAAATTTAGAAGTTTTATTTTTCTTTCCTTCGTAAGATAAAACTTTCATATTAATTTTAGTTTCTTTTTTATTAGAAATAGATTTTATAGGCAATATACCTTTATCAGTTAAAATTAAACTATCTCCTACTATACAATACCTTTGAGCAGCTGCTGGCTCCCCGCTTTGTCCACCAAAATTACCCTGTCCATCTACAAGCGGGCATAATAATGAAAAAGGCTGTGCCATCCTTACTAACGCATCATAAACACTCATATCCCCATGCGGATGATAAGAGGAGAGTACTCTACCAACAATATAAGCACTTTTTCTAAATGGTCTGTTATGAAGTAAATTTAACTTATGCATCGCATATAATATTCTTCTGTGAACTGGCTTTAATCCATCTTTAGCATCGGGAAGCGCTCTAGAAGTAATAACGCTCATCGCGTAGTCTATGTAACTCTGCTTCAATTCTTCTTCAATTAATTTAATTTGTATTTGTTCTGCCATCTTAAATATCCAAATTTCTTACATCTCTAGAATGTTTTATGATAAACTCTTTTCTAGGAATAACTTCTTCTCCCATTAAAACACTAAACATCTGATCTGCTAAAGTAGCATCTTCAATTGTAATTTGTTTTAAATATCTATTCTCAGGATTTAGGGTTGTTTCCCATAATTGCTCAGGATTCATTTCTCCAAGACCTTTATATCTTTGTACATAACAACCATCCTTTCCAATTTTTTCAATAACTTCATCTCTTTGTTCTTCATTATAAGAGTAATATTCTTTTTTATTCTTAGTAACCTTATACAATGGAGGCATAGCCAAATAAATATAGCCATTAGTGATTAGCTCAGGCATCCATCTATAAAAAAATGTTAATAATAAACAGGAAATATGTGCACCATCTGTATCAGCATCACTCATAATTACAATTTTATGATACCTTACCTTACTAACATCAAATTCTTCTCCAATCCCCGCCCCTATAGTTAATATTACAGGTTGTAATTTTTCATTTCCAAATATCTTATCAATTCTAGCTTTCTCCACATTTAACATTTTTCCCCAAAGCGGTAATATAGCCTGGAACTTTCTATCTCTTCCCATGATTGCACTATTATGTACAAAAATTCCAGAAGATAAGGCAAAATTATGGGTATTTGGAACTTCAATATCATAAACATCCATTCTTTCATTTAATCTAATAATTTTTTTTATCTTATGGTTATAATTCTTAACTGCGTCTAACATAGCAACAGAGTTATTTGAAAAAAATCTCTTAATGAATGTATCAAGTCTTAATAAGTTTTTATTCTTGGACTCAATTCTAATTTTATCATAGTTCTCAAGTTTATTCTTATCATATAATTCCTTCAATAATTCAATGGTATTTTTAAAATAAGTTTTATTATAAGCCTTTTTTCTTTTCTCTCTAAATTCTTTTGTCCATTGCTGTGTTGTTTTTTTGCTTCTCCATTCTAACAGTTTAGGATTTTTCCATTGTTTTTTTGATTTTTCAGAATACTCTATTTTTTTCTCTGGATTTTCTTCAAAATAGTTCTTTACTTTTTCTGCTTGTTTTTTTCTATTTTCATTTTTACTCCAATATTTTCTTTGTTCTATATTTAATGTTCTATTGTTTCTATCTCTATATTCTTTATTTGAATTATAAAACTCCAAAAATTTATTTTTCATGTATTCCTTATATTCTAAATCTTCCCATTGTTTCTTAGCTTGTTCAGATAAGATCATTTTAGTTTCAGGCATTTTCATTCTTTTGCTCATCATTTCTCTAAATCCTTTAGTTCTTCTCAGTTTTCTTAACTTATCTTGAACATCTTTTCTAAGAAGTGTTTTATGAACATGTTCTGTATGGTACTTCATATGGTCTTTACCATCTATTCTTATTAAGTTATCAGGATTATTATTCAACTTATTAAAGTCAATATGGTGTTTTTGATTCCCAAAAGTTTCTGTATAGATTCCTTTTCTTAAATTAAACTGATCTGCTAATGAATGAGTAAATATCCATCGATGTGTAAGAGGATTTAATACCATTTCATATCCACCAATAGTAACTCCATTCTTCCCTTTCTCTGATAATTTTCTATTTATAGGCATCAAAGAATCTGAATTGAAAAGTTTGATTGCATTTTTATAACTCCCATTTCTTAACATGAATTTATGGTTGGGTGTACAAATAATTTCTTCATTATTATCAAGAGTTATTTTTATTACTTCAACATTTCTTTTAGTAATCCTAGGATTTTTAATCTCTCCTATTCCAATATTTCCATTTTTTAAAATAGTATAACAATAATTTTTATTTCCTTGTTTATTTTCTTTAACTAATTCTTTAAAACTCAAATGTCTTCCATCTGCTAAAGCAATTTTTGTATCTCCAGAAAAGCATCCGCCAGCACTATCTCCCTCAACAATAAATACTTCTGCCTTACTCGGATCTCTCTCCTGACAATCAGCTAATTTTCCAGGTAAACTTCCAGAATCAAGAACATTTTTTCTTCTTGTTAATTCCCTAGCTTTCCTAGCAGCTTCTCTAGCTTTAGCAGCACTAATAGTTTTAGAAATGATTAATTTAGCAACAGCAGGATTTTCTTCAAAGAATGTATTTAATTTTTCATAAACAATACTATCTACTAACCCTCTAACATCTGAATTTCCTAATTTAGTTTTAGTCTGTCCCTCAAACTGGGGCTCAGGAACTTTAACAGAGATAACAGCAGTTAATCCCTCTCTAGTATCCTCTCCACTTAAACTTAACTTCTCCTTATTATTATTTTTTTTAATATAATTATTAATAGCTCTAACTAAGGCCGTATTAAAACCAGTTAGATGAGTTCCGCCTTCAATAGTATTTATTGTGTTAACAAAACTGAAAATTCTTTCATTATAACTTTCATTATATTGCATAGCTATATCAATCTCTATGCTGTCATGTTTTTTCTCAATGTTAATCACTTCATGTAGCGGATTCTTACTTTTATTCATATCCTCAACAAATCTTTTCAATCCTTCAGGATAGCAAAACTTTAAACTTTTCCCAACCCTATCATCAATAATCTCAATATTAACTCCTTTATTTAGATAAGCAAGTTCTTTTAATCTGTTAGCTAATATCTCCAAACTAAAACCAGAAGTATAAGTAAAAATACTTTGATTAGGCAAGAATGTTATCTTAGTTCCTGTTTCCTCTGTATTCCCTTTTTCTTCTAAAGCATTAACAGGATCTCCATTCTCATACCTTTGAGAATAAACTTTTCCATCTCTTTTAACTTCAATTTCCAACCAAGCACTAAGTGCATTAGTTACTGAAATTCCGACACCATGCAACCCTCCAGAAACTTGATATGTTTTCTTATCAAATTTACCTCCCGCATGTAATTTAGTAAGCACAATCTCTACTGCAGATTTACCATATTGTTTATGTACATCTGTTGGAATTCCTCTTCCATCATCTTCTACACTACAACTTCCATCAGAATTAATTTTAACTTTAATCTCTTTACAATAGCCTGCTAAAGCTTCATCCACACTATTATCAACAGCCTCATAAACAAGGTGGTGATATCCCCTCTCTCCTATGTCTCCTATATACATACTCGGAATCTTCCTGACTGCTGCTAATCCTTCCATTACTTTTATACTATCTGCATCATATTTTCCTTCTGTCATCTTATTCTCCAATTTTATATTTCATACATCTAGGAACAAAAAGGTTTTCTATTCTTTCATTACTTTCAGCCGTGTAACTAGATTTCTCAACCATTTTTTAATAACCTTAGAGGTATATAACAAAAAAACAAACATCCATTTAAAAACCTTTCCTAAGCCAAAACCCACGAATTTTGGCACTACAAGCCTTGTAGTGGCAAAAAAGCTTTTAAAATCAACCCTTTTTTAGAAAAGTATATAAAGGAGAAACTTAAAAATTACAATTTAGATGAAAGTAGTACTAGATACTAATTTTCTTATCTCAGTGCTTAAATTCAAGATAGATTTCCTATCTGAATTGCAAGGAGAAGAACTTTATATAGTTGATAAAACAAAAAACGAGTTGGAAAAACTTATAAAGGGTGAAAAAGGCAAAGATAAAGAGAGAGCTAAAATAATTTTACAGTTAATAGATAAAAACAAAATAAAACAAATAAGTTCAAAAAAGGAAGATAGTGTTGATGCAACCCTAGCAAAATTAAAAGGATATATTATTGCAACACAAGATAAAGAACTTAAAAAAAGAATTAGAGGAAAAAAACTAATAATAAGAGCTAAAAAAAAATTAGAAATAAGATAAAAATGTCAGAAAAAGAATATCCACTCATAGTTCGCCAATTAGAACCTGAAGAAGTAGATGAACTATTAGCCAGAAGTCAAGAATCTAAAATTAGAAATCCAAGATTTCAACTTTATAGAATAGATCCAAGAACTGGAGAAAATATATCATATTGAGAATAAAATGTTTTACGAACTAGAAATGCAAGATTATGTAAGGTTGCCACCAAGCAACTTTAGAGATGATTTAAAAAAAGCAATTAAAGAAAGATTAAATCAAAGATACGAAAGTTATATTGATAAAGATCATGGAATAGTAATTGCTGTTAAAGAAATCGTCGATATTGGAGAAGGAATAATAGTTCCAGGAGATGGTGCAGCTTACTATGATGTTAAATTTAAATTAATTAGTTTTAAACCAGAAATTCAGGAAGTTGTTCACGGTATGGTTACAGATATAACTGAATTTGGTGTTTTCTTAAATATTGGAGCTATAGATGGAATGATTCATATTTCTCAAACAATGGATGACTTCGTCAGCTTTAGTAAAATGGGAGTCTTAACAGGAAAAGAATCTAAAAGAGTTTTAAAATCAAAAGATAAATGTAAAGCAAGAATCGTCGCTGTTAGCTACAAAGATATTAACAATCCAAAGATTGGTTTAACTATGCGACAATCAGGATTAGGAAATTTAAAATGGATTGAAGAAGACAATGAAAAAAACAAGGAGGAAAAGTAAGCACCGCTTTTGGTGAAGCTTTTTTTAAAAGGTTCGGATGAAAAGAAAAGTATGTAAAAAATGTAAACTCTTTGTAAAAGGTAATATCTGTCCAATTTGTAACGGTTCTGATTTTTCAGAAAACTGGCAAGGTAGAGTTTATATTTTAGATCCTACCAAATCAGAAATAGCAAAAAAAATGGAAATAGAAGCAAAAGGAGAATACGCAGTTAAAGCAAGATGAAAATCCTAAAAACTAAAGAATTATCTTTATTAAAAAGAAAAAGAATAACAGCTGAAATAGAACATTTTAAAAAACCAACAATAAGGAAAAGCGAAGTGTTGAAAAGTTTAGCAGCTGAATTAAAAACACCTGAAGAAAACATCAGCATTCTACATGTTTATCCTCATTACGGAAGAGAAAAAGCAAAAATAATCGCAAATGTTTACGAAAAAAAAGAAGATTTAGAAAGATTCGAAAAAATTAATAAAAGAAAGAAAAAAGGAGATAAAAAAGAAGCTGCTCAAAAACAAGAAGCTCCTAAACCGGAGGAAAAGAAAGAGTAAACCTTTTTCCTAAAAAGATTCGATGGCAAAAAAGAAAGTAAATAATAAAACTCCAAGTCAAGTTTGGAAAAAATATAAAATTGAAGGAAATAAAGTATCTAGATCTAAATATTGTCCAAAATGCGGTCCTTCTTCATTCTTAGCAGAGCATAAAGATCGCTTTGTTTGCGGACATTGTGGTTATGTAGAAGTAAAAAAGAAACAATAGAGTTCTCACGTTGCTTATAGTTAAACCCAAGATTCCAGCCGAAGCCAGAACCCTGGGAAAAAGAGGTGATATAAGAAAATATAGCATTTAACATATATATAAAGGTTTCGGTTTTGTACTTACTATAAAATAGTTACATAAATTATCTTAAAAACCTTTAAATAATCCCTCTATTTATGATACTTTATGCAAGATAAACTCTACAATATGCTTCTACAGGAAGATGAAATTACATGGCAAACAATCATCTACGATTTAGTAAAGAGTGAAGAGATGGACCCATGGGATATTGATATCTCTCTGCTAGCAAAGCGTTATTTAGAAACTTTAAAAAAATTGAAAGAAATGAATTTCAATTTATCCGGAAAAATAGTTTTAGCTTCTGCAATCCTATTAAAATTAAAAACAAGGAGATTAGTAGAAGAGGATTTAGCAAGATTTGAAAATATAATAAATCCTCCAGAAGAATTAGATAACCAACTCTACGACGATATAGATTTAGAAACTATAGAAGAAAATAAAATAATAGTAATCCCAAAAACACCCCAACCTAGAAGAAGAAAAGTAAGCGTAAATGATTTAGTAAGCGCATTGCAAAAAGCATTAGAGGTAAATAAACGTAGAGTCTTTAGACGCTTAGAAGAAGTAAGGTCTGTTCCTCAGGTAGAAATTCCAGAGAAAAAAATAGATATTTCAGAAATAATTAAAGAGATTCACTCAAGAATTATCAGTTTTTTCAAGTCAGGAGGAAAAAAACTCACATTTGACTCTTTGTTAAATAGCCCAAGAAGAGAGGATAAAATAGCTCTTTTTGTCCCTCTGCTTCATTTAGATACCCAAAGAAAAATAAATCTTCATCAAAAAGAACATTTTGGTGAAATAGAAATCTTAATGAAATAATTTTAAAATTTATACAAAACTTTATCAAAATCAATAACTTTATGATCTTTAACTTTTACTCCTTCTTTTCTTAATAACTTAGCTTTTCTATCTAAGAATCTTTGAGATGTACTTCCTCCAAACCCATGCAATCTCCCTCTAGAATCAACCACCCTATGACAAGGAACCTTAGGCACATAAGAATTACTCCTCAAAGCATATCCAACCAGTCTATAAGCTTTAGTGTTTAATTTCTCCGCTAAAATTTTATAAGTGCTAACCTTACCTCTAGGAATTTCTTTACAAAGTTTGTAAACCTCTTCAAAAAAGTTCATAAAAAATAGAAAAAGGTTTTTACCTTATCCTATATGTTCTTTCTATGTTAGTCCCTCTTACACCAAAAATAACCTCTTCTCCAGCTTCCCATGTGTCCCCTGAAATGTCAAATACTGCAATCTCTCTTAAACATTTAGAGTTTCCTCTTGCAACATATCCTCTGTCAGGATCACATTTAGTGGTTTGGTCAGATCTCTTAGAACCATAAGTTACTTTCATATCAACTACATTATTTGATCTTCCATATTTTCCAGGGGGATAATTAACTTGTACAGTTATCCTTTTACCTTCTTGGAAAACACTAAGAGAACTTGGTTCTGTTATTGCTCCTCCGGTTATTTTTTCAAAATTAAAGGCAACCAACGCAACCAAAACAACGATTGCTATTGTCAAAAAAATATTTTTATCTTTTTGGTCCATTTACATCTCCTCCTTATATAATATTTAAAAATCCTCTACCTATTATTTCTTTAACATATTTTCCATCTTCTCTAGCTTCTCTTTCAATCTGTACCATATATCTTCCTCTTTCCCAAGAAACCGGTATTGAAAATGTTTGTTCAGCTTGTTCCCTATACTCGCAAGTAGCAGAATGTCTTTCCATACATTTAGGATAAGTTAACTGTTTTTTCATTCTTGGCTCAACACTATCAACATTATAAATCACTATTTTTTCTTTATTCGTCTGAATTAAGTCATTTGGGTTGTTAGAAATATACCATATATCTAACCTCTCCCCTAGAAAAATCTGGCTGGGAATATCTAAAATCCTAACATAAGCCAATCTTTCCTGTTGGAAAGTTGTGGGAACATTTTTTACAATAGTTTGCCCAGTGAAGAAATCATTATAATTAAAGGCAACTAATGCAACTAATGCAACTCCTACAATTATTAAAGAATATTTTGTTTCATTCTCCATTTTTCATACCTCTTTTTTATTTAAGCTGTGAACGTAAAGTAAGCTTTATTCCCTTCTAAAACTCCCTTTCTATCCATTGCTTGAAAATAATATAATTCTCCATCAGCTAACTCATTAGCTGTTACATATAATTCAGCCTCACATGTATACTCCGAACTTGTTCCAACAGGAGCACAATTTTCAGTATTAAAAGTATAACCAGCAAATTTATTTAATCTGTCTCTATAAACTCTCAATCTTTGGTTAGGAAAACTATTATCAATTTTCAATCTAGCAACCTGTCTATCACTTAAAATATCTCCAGGTCTTAAATTAGTAATTGTAATTTGTGCTGGCTGGTCTACTTTTCCAGCATAGCCAGTTATTTTTTCAAAATTAAAAGCAACTAATGCAACTAAAACAACAATAACAGAATAAACAACATATTTATTATATTTTATTTCCATCATACCACCTTTTATTTACATTCTACTAGTAGTTTATGATTTATATATTTTTCTATTACTCATAACGTAGTGCATCTACAGGTCTTAGCTTACTAGCGTTATAAGCAGGAACGATTCCGCTTAAAGTTCCAACAACAAAAGCAAACATTAAGGTTCCTATAATAAGAGGTAAAGGAAAACTAACTTTAATTATAGCATATCCTGCATTAGCAGCTATAATCTCAACTAATTTACTAAAGCTAATCCCCAAAACAACTCCAATTCC
>JAHJRB010000113.1 GCA_018831025.1 Nanobdellota archaeon
AGGAGAAGTAAATTATGATTTTTTAATGTTTGAATTAAGTGATAAAGGGCAGAAAATTGTTGAAAAAACAGGGTTTGTAAAAATATTAGATGATGATAAATCTCATAATAATGAAATGCTTAAAAGACTTTAAGATAATGGACTATGAATCAACAGAAAAAAATTATAGAGAATATAACAAAAAAATGGCTATTTTTAGTTAGTTTAACAACATTAGTAATACTTATTGGAATTTTTTTCTTATTGTTTTTTACTGGAATAAAAGCATTTAGTGAGATATCTTTGTTTGAATTTTTTTTTGGTACAAATTGGAATCCTACTGCCTATCATGAACCTTCATGGGGTATATTTTCACTTTTTATAGGAACCTTGATGGTTACCTTTGGATCTTTAGCATTTGCAATACCTTTGGGAATAATGTCTGCAATTTATTTAGCTGAAATAGCTTCTCCAAAGGTCAGAGAAATTGTTAAACCTACAATTGAAATGATTGCAGGAATTCCATCAGTTGTTTTAGGATTAATTGGTTTATTATTTTTATCTCCTTTAATTGCAAAATTATTTGGATTATCTTCTGGGCTAACTGGCTTAACTTCTTCAATTGTTGTTGGTATAATGGTTCTACCGACAATTATAAGCATTTCTGAGGATGTTATAACTTCATTACCAAGGGAATTTAAAGAAGCTTCTTTAGCTTTAGGGGCTACAAAATGGCAGACAATAAAAATGGTTCTTGTTCCAGCCTCTTTATCAGGGATTGTTGCGGCAATAATGTTAGGTCTAGGCAGAGCAGTTGGGGAAACAATAGTAGTTCTAATGCTTGCAGGAAATTCTAGAGCCTTTCCAACTTCAATTTTTGATTCTGTGAGACCAATGACTGCAAATATTGCAATTGAAATTAAAGAAGTTATAAGAGGAGGTTTACATTATAAGTCATTATTTGCTATCGGATTAGTATTATTTTTGATGACTTTCTTAATTAACTTTATTTCAGATCTTATTATTGATAAACATGTTAAAAAATATAAATGGTAAAAATGGATGAACAAAAAAAGGAGAAAATATATTTTACAATCTTTAAAATAGCGACATTTTTTTCAGTTGTCTTGTTGGGGTTTATCTTGATTTATATCTTTGTTAAAGGGGTTTCAGTTATAAATCTGAATTTCTTAACAAGTATGTGGAACCATCAAGATATAACCAAGGGAGGGATATTTCCTGCAATAATTGGTACATTGTTTTTGGCTGTTGGTGTTAGTATATTTTCTATACCTATTGGAATCTCTACAGCTATTTATTTGAATGAATTTGCCAAAGATAATTTATTTAATAGATTAATAAAGTTATCAATAAGGAATCTAGCAGGAGTTCCTTCAATTGTTTATGGTTTGTTTGGTTTAGCGTTTTTTGTTTTATTATTGAAATTTGGCACATCATTACTTGCTGCTTCTTTAACTCTAGGATGTATGACATTGCCCTGGATAATTACTACAAGTGAGGAAGCATTAAAATCTGTTCCAAATTCTTTTAGAGAAGCGTCTTTAGCACTCGGAGCAACAAAAATTGAAACAATTAAAATGATTGTTTTACCAAATTCTTTGGGGGGAATGTTAACAGGTTCTATATTGGGAATTTCAAGAGCCATGGGAGAAACTGCTCCTATTATTATGGTTGGGGCAACTTTTTTTATGAATTATCTTCCAAAATCTGCTTTTGACAAGTTTATGGCTTTGCCTTATCATCTTTTTATTTTAGCAACCCAACATTCAAGCCCTTATTCAAGAGAATATGCTCTTGGTACAGCTTTGGTTTTAATTTTTTTAGTTTTTAGTCTGAACCTTGGGATGTTTGTTATTAGATATAAATTAAGGAGTAAAAAAGAATGGTAGACACAAAAATAAAGATAAGAGATTTGGATTTTTTTTATGGAAAAAAACAGATTTTGTTTAATGTAGATTTAGATTTTTATTCAAATCAGATTACTTCATTAATAGGGCCTTCTGGTTGCGGGAAATCCACTTTGTTGAGGTGTTTAAATAGAATGAATGATATTATACCCGGAATCAAGGTAAATGGGAATATTTTATACAATAAATTTAACTTATACAAAGAAGAAAACAGTGTCGTTGAAATAAGAAAAAAAATAGGTATGGTCTTTCAAAAACCTAACCCTTTTCCAATGTCAATATTTAATAATGTTTCATATGGTTTAAGAGTACAAGGAGAAAAAGATAAAGAAAAAATAAAAAAAATTGTGAGAGAAAGTCTTGAAAAAGCAGATTTGTATGATGAAGTTAAAAATAGATTAAATTCTTCTGCATTTAGTCTTTCAGGAGGACAACAACAAAGACTCTGTATTGCACGGGCTTTAGCTATTAATCCTGATGTTATATTATTGGATGAACCATGTTCTGCACTTGATCCTATTGCAACAGCAAAAATAGAAGAATTGTTGAAAAAAATTAAAAAAGAGCATACTATAATTATTGTAACTCATAATATGCACCAAGCCAAAAGGATTAGTGATTATACTTGTTATCTTTTAGATGGAAAGATAATTGAGTTTTCCGAAACAAATGAATTATTCAATAACCCAAAAAATAAACTAACTAAGGACTATATTAATGGGGTATTCGGTTAATGTTTAAGAAGAAAAGCATTTCCATATATTTTAGGTGCAAATATTGGCACTACTTTTACAGCATTAATGGCTTCAATAGTAACAGGCTCACCAGCAGCAGTTACTGTTGCACTTGAACATGTATTGTTTAATACTTTTGGTTCTGTTATGATATATCCAATTAGAAAAATACCAATTGGCTTATCTAGAATGTTGGCTAGGTTATCTCTAAGGTCTAAAATATATCCTTTAGCATATATAGCATCTATATTTTATATTCTTCCTTCATTTGTTATTTTTCTATTTCATTAAAAATAATAGTAAGATACATAAGTAAGATATTATTAAATTTATTATCTGATATTGATAATAAGAAATGGTGATAAATAAAAGAGAGGAATATCTGAAATGTATTATTTTGAGAGTTATGTTAATGGTTTTTATAATCTCTCTAGCTCCCTTTAACGTTACAATGTA
>JAHJRB010000023.1 GCA_018831025.1 Nanobdellota archaeon
AGAATAAACCTGTAATTAATTATATTCTAGATAAATTAAAAGAAACAACTATAGAAAAAGTCTATGTAATAACTAATAATAAATTTTATCAAAACTTTTTAGATTGGAAAAATACTTTAAATTATAACTTAAATATAGAAATTTTAAACGATAATACAAACTCAAATGAAGATAAATTAGGTGCTATAGGCGACATTAATTTTGTAATAAGCAAACTAAATCTACAAGAACCTTTACTTATAATTGGTGGAGATAATTTATTTGATTTTAACTTAAATGAAGTAATTACTTATTTTAATGAAAATAAAAAAGATTTAACAGTTTTATTTGAAGAAACAGATATAGAAAAACTAAAACAATTATGTTCAATAAAATTAGATAATAGTAATAAAATAACTTATTTTGAAGAAAAACCACTCCAACCTTCTTCTACCTGGTTTAGTGTTTGTATTTATCTTTATACTTTAGAAACAATAGCTTCTATTAAAAATTATATTTTAGAAGGAAACAACCCGGACCAACCTGGTAGATTCTTACAATGGTTATACCCAAAAAAAGAAGTACACGGGTTCAAAAGCTTTGGAAAATGGTTTGACATAGGAACTCTAGAACAATTAGAAAATGCTAGAAAAGAGTTTAAATTTTAGACTCCTTCAGTACCTTCAGAGAAAATTTAGAGAAAAACTTATAAAAATAACTATAATAGTTAAGAATAAGGAGATTAAAAATGGCAAATAACATTTTAAGTGCAATCCATAATATTGTTTCATTTGGTAAATACAATCTAAAAAATTATGCTTCAACTTATTTAATAAGGATAAATGCTGTTGGAGAACAACTAGAATTTTATGTGAAAGATGCAATTACAAATTCATTAAAATTCTCTCAAAATAAAAAAGAAGAAAATTATTCAAAAGTGTTTTCATATTTAGGGAACCAAAATAACCCTCCAGATATGATTATAAAAGATAGTGATGCTTTTGAGATAAAAAAAATTGAAGGTCAAAAATCATCATTAGCATTAAACAGTTCTCCACCTAAAAATAAGTTATTATCTAAGGATATTCGAATAACAAAGGCTTGCAGAAATTGCGAATCAAATAAATGGGTAGAAAAAGATTTATTTTATGTTATAGGGCATACAAATAAAGGGGAGCTAAAATATCTATTTTTTATGCATGGAGTATGTTATGCAGCAGACCATAGCGTTTATGATAAAATCCATATTCCAATCAAAAAAGAAGTAGGCTCTATTATAGAATCTTTAGGTTTACAAAAAGGGGAAACTGTTGAGATTGGAAAAGTAAAAAGAGTTGACCCCTTAGGAGTCACAGAATTAAGAATAAGAGGAATGTGGCAAATACAAAACCCATTAAGAACTTATGAGGATTTCTGTAAAATTGAAGATAAAGACAAATTTCATTTATTTGCTCTAATAAAAAAAGATAAATATGATATATTTCCAAAAGAAGACAAAAATAATCTAGAAAAGAATAGTAATATAACAATGAAAGATATAAAAATAAAAGACCCAAACAATCCTGCAAAACTTATTGAAGCAAAATTAATAACTTTCAAAGAGGTATAAAAGATGAAAATAGTATCATTTTTTTCAGGGGCAGGTGGTTTAGATCTTGGATTTACAAATGCTGGATTTAAGTTAGCTTATGCAAATGATAATTGGAGTGGATGTTGGGAAACCTTCGAAAAAAATCATAGAATAAAAATAGATAAAAGGTCCATATTAGATATTAAGCCAGAAGAAATTCCTGATGTAGAGGGATTTGTAGGAGGTCCACCTTGTCAAAGCTGGAGTTTAGCCGGAGGAATGAAAGGTATTAAAGATCCTAGGGGAAGGCTTTTTTGGGATTATATAAAATTAATAGAAAAAAAACAGCCATTATTCTTTTTAGCAGAAAATGTTCCAGGGATACTTTCACCAAAACATAAGCCAGAATTTATGAAAATAGTAAAGAAATTTTGGGGCATTGGGTATGTAGTTTCATTTATGCTTATGGATGCCAGATATTACGGGGTTCCACAAGAAAGAAAGAGAGTAATCATTGTTGGTTACCATAAAAAACTAAAGAAAAGGTTTGAATTTCCAAAAGGACTTGGGAAATGGACAACCTTAAGAGATTCTATTGGAGACTTACCAGAAGCAAAACCCGCTATTGAAAAAAATAAAACAAACGGAAAAATGCAGACTCCAAATCATGAATACATGAATGGAGGATTTTCCTCAATTTATATGTCAAGAAACCGTGTTAGGGGATGGGAGGAGCAGTCATTTACTATTCAAGCAGGAGGAAGACATGCCCCTTGTCATCCAAAAGCCCCTAAAATGAAACTCCTAAAAAAAGATAAAAGAGCATTCGTATCTGGAAAAGAAAATCTGTATAGAAGGTTATCTATAAGAGAATGTGCTAGAATACAAACATTCCCTGATAATTTTATTTTTTATTATGACAGTGTTGCTGATGGATATAAAATGATTGGAAATGCTGTTCCTGTAAAATTAGCTGAAGCTTTAGCACGGCAAATAATGAAAGATATTAAAGAAATTAAATCACAAAAATACCAAACAAACTTAATAAAGCAACAAGAAGCACAATTATGTGTGACATACTCCCACCCATAAATGGATGTGGGCTTCTTGGCTTATCTTGGAATGACATTTTCTATCCTTGATACCAACGGCATAGCCACATTGCCAATACTCCTATCTTCATTAGAGAAGAATTGGAGATACTTTTTTAA
>JAHJRB010000114.1 GCA_018831025.1 Nanobdellota archaeon
ACTGCTCCAAAAAAAGAACCTATAGAAGAAGTAGATGAAGTTGTTGAAGAAGAAAATAAAACAAAAGTAGAACAAAACGTAGCAGAAGGAAAGGCAAAATAATTCTGCCATAAACTATATAAAACAATAAGGTATAATAATACATGTATGAATATAACATACAAAACTACCATAAACAAATTTAATCTTCTAAAAAGAAAAACTAATAACTTTACTAAGATTGATTATAAACTTTTCTTAGAAGATATTTCTTATATTACAATCTTTAGGACAATAACAGGATATACCATAAACAAATTTGCAAGAAAAATAGGAATTGCTTACCCATGGATTTATAATTTAGAAAATAAAAAGTCCAAGTTAGGAGAAAAAGGAGCAAAAAACATAGCAAATCAAACATATAAATTATTCAACGCATTAAACCTAATAAATAATGTCAATGAAGAAGATCTGCAATTAAACTACAAAAGTTTAAACAATATAAAAATAGAATCTAATATAGATTTGGAAAATTTATCTAAAAAAGATTTTAAAGAATTTCTTGAAATATTTATTATATTAGAAAAAGACACAAAAAACTTCAAATATTTTCCTTCTTCATTATTATTACAAGACAGTAGGATAATACTTCCTGTAAGACTAATTCTAGGATTAACTCAAAAAGAATTTGCAAAAGAGGCAGAAATATCAAATATGACTGTTGAAGAATTAGAAAATGGTTATAGAAAAATAAAATGGATGGAAACAACAAGAAGATATGCTGAAAAAATTGAACAAGTTATGAAAAAAAAATATGTAAAAATAAATGAAAAAGAACTAAAACAAAGATGGCAAAAATGGAAAAACACAAGAAAAACAAAAGCAAAAAATATCCTAAATTGGAAAAGAATAAGGGAAATGAATACTAATGATTTTCTTAAATACCTTAAAATAATAAAAAAAGAATCAAAAAATTTCACAAAAATTACCCCAGACTTATTTCAACAAAATCCCCAAGCAATAATGATTTTTAGAATACTAATAGGATTAACTCAAAAAAATTTGGAAAGAAAATTAAATATTCTAGGAAAAGTAAATGTCTATAATTATGAAAACTTAAATTATACATTAAGTAGGGGAAATGCAGAACTATTTGCCAATTTTTTCAAAAAAGAGATAAAAAATACGAGCGAAGAAGAAGCCTTAAACACATTTTTACACGTTAAAGAATCAATGTTTTCTTATAGAAAAGGGGCATTAAATAACCTTAAGAAAATTCCTCTTAATGAACAAGAAAAAAAAATAATCAATGAACTTAAGAAAGAAGGTAAAATTATTAAAAATCTTAAAATACATGAAAATTTTGACACAGGAAAAGGAATAACCAATATAGATTTTATAATTAATAATAACGATCCCATTTTTATAGAAGCTACAAAATTTTATGATATAAAAAGTAAAAAATTTGCTAGTAATTGGAAACAGAGGATTTTCTTGCTTGATTACAGATTTAGCAAAATTAAAAAAAAATTACCTCAATCTAAAGCATTTATAGTTATAGAATTAGAGAATAATCCGCAGTTAGAATATAGGATAAAAAAATTCATTAAAGAACAAACAATAGCAATAGACGATATCTTTATAAATAGTGAATTTGAAAGATTAAATAAAGTAATATTGGGGGAAATAAATTAATGGTAAGAACAGGAAAAAAATTAAGATGGGGAATAGCCCATATTTATTCCAGTTATAACAACACTATAATCCATGTATCATTTTAGCGATATGCTATTTTGAGTGGAGAACAGATATAACTGGATCTGAAACTATCGCAAGAAGTTCAGGTGGTATGGTAGTTAAATCAGATAGATTAGAGAGTTCTCCAACAGCAGCAATGACCGCTGCAAAAATGGTAGCAGAGCAATGTAAGGAAAAAGGCATTGATGCTATAACAATAAAAGTAAAAGCACCTGGTGGAAGTAATGGTCCTATGACTGCAGGTCCTGGAGCTCAAGCAGCAATTAGAGCTCTTTCAAGATCTGGTTTAAGAGTAGGAACCATAGAAGATGTTACTCCGTTTCCTCATGATGG
>JAHJRB010000115.1 GCA_018831025.1 Nanobdellota archaeon
CCAGTTCTTTAACGTCTTTTGGAAGATTTTGAAGAAATTCTTTATAACATCCCGGATTAGTAAATGTGCCAAATTGCAAGTAATGATTTAAGATTTTTTTGTCCATAATATTGATGAATTAGCGTTCTATATAAATTTTTGCCCCTACATTATTCTCTCTTTGTTCCTGACTCAAATTACATATAATTTGTGTTATATACCATGACCTCGAAATTTTTAGCTAATTTTTATTAGCGTTAAGAAAATTTTAGAGTTGGAAGGCACGGGCTGGAAATTTTAGCTTTAGAAATAAAATAAATTTCCCCCATGTGAGTATCCCCGACTTTTTTGTTTTTTACTTTAGTTTGGAGGGGATATTGGATATAACATTTCATATCTACAAGTTCTTGTATTCTTCTTCTACAGCCTCTTCCTCTTTAAAATTTTCTCTTTCACAAATATTTTTTTCACACCCATTGTCTAGTTGTAACTCATCTAATGGGCTTTTGGTTGCTATAAAATTTGGAGATACCATATGAACATAAATCATTGTTGTTTCTGGAGATTTATGACCGAGTAATGCCTGGACAGAGCAAACATCATATCCGTTTTCAATTAAATGCGTTGAAAAACTATGTCTTAATGCATGAGGATGGACTCTTTTTGAAATTTTAGCTTTTTTAGCTGCTTTTTTTAAAATTTCTCTGATAGAACTAGGAGACATTCTTCCAGCATAACTTTTAAAAATATAGGAATCCTTATCCAGCTTGTTAGTAACCATATAGTCAAATAGTTCTTGCTTTAAAGAGTCAGCTAAAATAAATAATCGGTCTTTGTTGCCTTTTCCGGACCTAACATAACCAAAATTATTAATTAAATTTAAATCATGAACTTTCAAATTAAGCAATTCTGAAACCCTTAAACCAGAAGAATACATTAGTTTTATCATTAATTTATGTTTAGAATTTTCTATAGAATTTATTAATCTAATAATCTCTTCTTTTTCTAATACGACAGGAAGTTTTCTTGAAACTTTTGAGTATCTAATGTTATAGAAATATTTTCTCTTGTTTAAAACATATTCCATCATAAATTTTAAGGCTTGCAAGTTAACATTTATAGTAGAGCCTGCTACTCCTTTAGATGAAATTTTCTCTAAAAACGACTTAATATCGTATTTGGTAAATTTTTTAGGATCTTTAGGGCAATATTTTAAGAAATTTCTAATACAAAATAAATAAGTTTTAATTGTAGCTAAACTATATCTCCTCCTTAGTGCTTCTTTTTTGAATTTTTCTAATATATCCATCTTCTTGGTACCAAGAGATAATACCTATAATTATATAAATATTTCTGTACTAAAATATATAATATGAAAACTGCACCTTTGAAAAGAGAGAAACTAACAAGAGAAAAAGTTTTGGATTATTTAAAGAAGAATCCTAGAGGGAAAACAACCACAGAATTAGGAAAAGAATTAAAGATTTCTAGGAAGACTATTGAAAAGCATCTGCAATTATTAGTTTTTGAAAATGAGGCTTATATGAAGCAATTTGGACCAACTAGAGTTTATTATCCAAATAAGAGGCTACATTATCTTGATTTTAAGAAAATTAATCTAAATAACAAGACTATCTGGTTTGATTTGATGGAAAACGAATATGGGAAATATTTGTTAATTCAAGAGAAAAGAGAGGAAGATAAAGAATTTATAACAAAAGGAAGTATCCTGATTCCTTTAAATAAAGCTAAATTATTTGTTAATTCCTTAAATAAATTACTAAAGGAAAATAAATTGAAAGAATTATTATAGAAAAATTTAAATACTATAGTGAACTATATAATCGCTATGGCAACTACAATACAAATCAGCAATGGATTATTAGAAGAATTAAAAAACAGGAAAATGTTTAGTAAGGAAAGTTATGAAAATATTATCTGGGATTTATTAGAAGATACTATGGAACTAAGTGAAGAAACTAAAAAGAATATAAAACAAGCTGAAAAGGAGTATAAAGAAGGCAAATTCCATACATTTGAAGAGGTTAAAAAGGGGCTCGGACTATAAATGTATGAAATTACTCTTTCTATTCTAGCAGAAAAACAATTAAAAAAATTAAACAAAGAATTGAGAAAAAGGATTATCTCTACATTAGAAAGGTGTAGAATAAGACCTTATTCCTATGTAAAAAGGATAGTTGGGAGTGAATATTTTTCTTTAAGGACGGGAGATTATAGGATTATTTTAGATGTTAAGAATAATGAATTAAGGATATTTGTTATTGAGATAGGGCATAGAAAGAAGATTTACAAAGGTTTTAAAAACTAAAAATTTCTTTTAAAAATTATGAGATTAGGAGTGTTATTCAGCGGAGGAAAAGATAGTAACTATGCCATGTTTAAGGCTAGTAAAAGTAATAATATTAAAGTTTTAATTAGTATTTTCTCTGAAAATGAAGATTCTTATATGTTTCATACTCAAGATATTGAAAATGTTAAAGTTCAGAGTAAAAAATTAAAGATTCCTTTGCTTATTAAAAAAACTAAGGGAATAAAAGAAAAAGAACTAATAGATCTAAAAGAAGCAGTAAAAGAGGCTAAAGAGAAATTTAAAATTGAAGGGATTGTAACAGGCGCAATAGCTTCTAATTATCAAGCTAGTAGAGTTAAACAAATATGTGATGAACTTAATTTAGAAAGTGTAAATCCATTATGGGGTTATGATCAGTTAACATTACTTAAAGAACTAGTTGAAAATAATTTTAAAGTTAAGATAGTTAAAGTAGCTGCCGATGGGCTAGAAGAGGAGAAATGGATTGGAAAGATAATAGATAAGGAAGCTATAGAAGGGTTAGATAGACTAAGTAAAAAATATGGTTTTAATGTGGCTTTTGAGGGTGGAGAGGCTGAAACTATAGTTATTGGAAGTCCTATGTTTAAAACCTTTATCAAAGAATAAGATAAGCTAATAATCCTAAAATTCCTACTAAAG
>JAHJRB010000116.1 GCA_018831025.1 Nanobdellota archaeon
AAACTTAACACTCTTTTAGCAAGATTTGCAGTAGCAACTCCCTATCCAGGAACAGAATATTATAAAGAATTAGAAAAAAAAGGAAAATTATTAACTAAAGACTTTGAAGAATATAATCAATTTAACTTAGTTTTTGCTCATGAAAACTTCTCTCCAGAACAAATTAAAAAATTCTTGGAAAAAGCATATAGAAAATATTATTTTAGACCAAGCTATGCATTTACCTTGCTTAGTTCTTTAAAAAATTAGCCTTATACCTTCTCTTATCAAAAACTATCTTTAGACAACTTTCAGAGAAAATTTACAGAATGATTTATTTTCTCTAGAATACAAAAATTAATAAATTAATTAATAGTCTTTTTCATGATATGAAGTTACCAGGAAAATTAGAGGGGATAATAGCATTTAGTCTTATTGTAGCAACCCCTTCAACTATTGGAGCAGTATTAAGTTATAGAAATGGATCTACTTTAGAAGCTGGAGCATCACTAGCAAATTTAACTGCATTAATGGGATACATAAGATATAGGGAATCTCAATCTGGAGATTCTTTAGGTCATACTAGGATTGGTTAATCATATAATCTAAGCCTTATACCTTCTCTTATCATACCAAACCTTAAATTTAGTTGGAGTACTATGATAAATTGGCTTCATTACATGTTCTCTTGTAAAATCCATTAAACTAACAAAAGTTCCAAATGTATTAGTAAGCCCTAAATGTTTATAATTAAAATTCACAAAATCATCCTCAATCAATCTCTTTAAAGTACTTCTTGAAAACATTCCAATCCTGTTTTTATTTGCAGTTCCTCTCATTAAATTAAGAACTAAAGTTAAATATTGATTTTTCTTCTTTAATTTTATATGTGCCCATCTATCCCAGTAATTAAGAGTAGAAGCGGAGTCTTTTTCTTCTTTTATAATTCCATCTTCTTTAGCTTTCTTATACAGCGGAGTTCCCTCAAAAAATATTAAATTATTAACAGATAAATAGTAAGGAGGAGGAATTTCCATTATTAGTTTTATAGTTTGAATTAAATCTTCTTTAGTCTCATAAGGATTACTAGTCATTATATCATACATAACATTCAGTTCTTTAAATTTATTAACTACTTTACTACACTTTAATAATTCTTCACTTTTAATATATCTGTTATAAACATCAAAGTTAATTCTATCTGATCCTGATTGAATTCCAATTATTATATCTCTAAGCCCTGCTTCTACTAATAATTTTATTTTTTCTTCATTTATAGCTTCTTTTCCAGTTCCCATAGTAGCCGGGTCTGCCAAGCATTTAAATCTTATACCAACTTCATTTTTATATCTTTTAGAAAATTCTTTAATCCAGTTTAGCTCTCTTACAGTAAAAGTTTCATCTCTTATATCAAATACACCTATAGTTTTGAATTTATTTTTTAACCTCTTTAATTCTGTAATAACATAATCTACTGAATGAGATCTTAAACACTTACCTTTTCCTTTATACAACTCTCTCATTATAGTATTAGTACAGTAGCTGCATGCATGAGGACATCCCCTTGCTGTTTGAAAAAAAATCACTCCGTTAAAATGCCTTTCCTGAAATGGAATTAATTTATTATTTTCTAGAATCTTATGGTCTTCTATATCATAATCCGGTTTTTCTAGGTCATCTAGATTTTGATTATAAGGTCTTACCTCATTTCTATATTCTTTATTATCTTTCCTTACATATAGATTCTTAATTTTAGTAATATCTTTTTTATTTTTTAAATTATTTACAAGCTCTAAAAAAGCTTCTTCAGCCTCTCCTCTTACTACTATATCTGCTATCTTAAAGCATCTTTCCGGGAAAAAAGTCGGATGATGTCCCCCATATACTACTAATTTATTTTCTTTTAGAATTTTTATTAACTGCTCAGCTCTTTTACTTGTACTTGCCATAGCATTAATACCTATTAACTCAGAATTTTTAGTTTCTTTTTTTATTTCCTCTACTACATTTTTAGAATATAATTTATTATAATCATCAGTTCCTAAAGGCAGGAATAGTATTTTTACTTCATTACCCTGCTTTTTTAGATTACTGCTTATAGTTCTTAATCCTTGATCACTAGTAGTTGTACTAGTTGAAATTAAAGTGATTTTCATACTAAAATTAGTAATATATTGTTTTAAAAAAGTATCTTTAGCCCCCATTTTGAAGCGTATTCTCCTTCACCAAAAACTTTATAAATCCTATATGAAACCAATCTCATATGAAAAATAAATCATATAACTTTTTTACACACTTAGCTAACCCAACAAAGTTCAAAATCATTATGGCTTTAAGGGAAAAAGAACTAAGTGTAACAGAAATAATAACAGAACTAAAAGAAGAACAAAGCAAAATCAGCCATAACCTAAAATCATTAACCCAATGTCATATTGTTGAAGTAAAAAGAGTAGGAAAAAAAAGAATCTACGAATTAAACAAAGACACAATATTACCAATGATAGAATTAGTAAAAAAACATGCAAGAAAATATTGCTTAGGAAAATGTCACAAAGATTAACTTATATGGATAATGGAGCAACAGCAAAAGTCTCAAAAGAGATTTTAGAAGCTATGCAGCCTTATTATAGGGAGTTATATGGAAACGCATCCTCTACTCATAAATTAGGAAGAGATGCAAAACAAGCTTTAGAAGACTCAAGAAAAGTTATAGCAGATTCAATTAAAGCTTCTCCAAGAGAAATAGTTTTCACATCTGGAGGAACAGAATCAAATAATTTCGCAATAAAAAGCATTGCTTTCACTAATAGAGCTAAAGGAAATCATATTATAACAACCAAAGTAGAGCACAAATGTGTTTTAAGAAGCTGCAAATGGTTAGAATCCCAAGGATTTAAAGTTACATACTTAGATGTTGATTCAAAAGGATTTATCTCACCAGAAGTTTTAGAAGCAGCGATTACAAAAGACACAATTTTAGTTAGCATCTTACATGGCAATAATGAAGTGGGAACTATAAATGATTTAGAAGCTTTAGGTAAGATTACAAAAAAACATAATGTTTACTTCCACACAGATGCCTGTCAAAGCTATACTAAAACAGATATTAATGTTAAAAAACAAAATGTTGATTTAATAACTTTAAACTCTCATAAAATTCATGGTCCAAAAGGAGTAGGAGCTTTATACATAAGAACCGGGGTTAAAATAGAACCCTGGCAGCATGGCGGAGACCACGAATTTGGAATGCGTGCGGGAACAGAAAATATTCATGGCGTTGTAGGTTTTGCAAAAGCAGTTCAGATAGCAAGCAACAAACAACATATATTAACTATGACTTTGCTTAGAGATAAACTAATCAATAGAATTTTAAAAACAATTCCAGATACAAAACTAAACGGTCCAACAGGAAATAAAAGATTATGTAACAATATTAACTTTTCATTTAAAGCCGTAGAAGGAGAAGCTATAGGCGGTTATCTAGATCAAAAAGGAATTTGCAGTTCAACAGGTTCAGCTTGCTCAGAAGCAACTCTAGAACCAAGTTATGTTTTAACAGCTTTAGGATTAAGTAATGAAGAAGCAAATGGCTCTTTAAGACTAACATTAAGCAGATTTACAACAGAAGAGGAAGTTAATCATGTTTTAACTGAACTTCCAAAAATAATAACAAAACTAAGGAGGATGTCCCCTTTAACAAGGGTAGTAGACTATGTACTCACAAAAAGTAATTAACAGATTTACCAACCCAAAATTTTCAGGAGAAATAAAAAACCCTGATGCTGTTGGGGAAGAAGGGAATTTAAGATGTGGAGACATAATGAGAATCTTCATTAAAGTAAACAAT
>JAHJRB010000117.1 GCA_018831025.1 Nanobdellota archaeon
AAACTTAACACTCTTTTAGCAAGATTTGCAGTAGCAACTCCCTATCCAGGAACAGAATATTATAAAGAATTAGAAAAAAAAGGAAAATTATTAACTAAAGACTTTGAAGAATATAATCAATTTAACTTAGTTTTTGCTCATAAAAACTTCTCTCCAGAACAAATTAAAAAATTCTTGGAAAAAGCATATAGAAAATATTATTTTAGACCAAGCTATGCATTTACCTTGCTTAGTTCTTTAAAAAATTAAGCCTTATACCTTCTCTTATCATACCAAACCTTAAAACTAGTCGGAGTAGAATGATAAATCGGTTTCATCACATGTTCTCTTGTAAAATCCATTAAACTAACAAAGGTTCCAAATGTTTTTGTAAGTCCTAAATGTTTATAATTGAAGTTAACAAAATCTTCTTTAATTAAAGTATTTAATGTACTTCTTGAAAACATCCCAATCCTATTTTTATTTGCAGTTCCTCTCATTAAATTAAGAACTAAAGTCAAATATTGATTTTTCTTCTTTAATTTTATATGCGCCCATCTATCCCAGTAATTAAGAGTACTTGCTGAATCTTTTTCTTCTTTTATAATTCCATCTTCTTTAGCTTTCTTATACAGCGGAGTTCCCTCAAAAAATATTAAATTATTAACACTTAAATAATAAGGGGGAGGAATTTCTATTATTAGTTTTATAGTTTGAATTAAATCTTCTTTAGTCTCATAAGGATTACTAGTCATTATGTCATACATAACATTCAATTCTTTAAATTTATTAACAACCTTAGCACATTTTAATAATTCTTCAGCTTTAATATATCTATTATAAACATCAAAATTAATTCGGTCTGATCCACTTTGAATTCCGATTATAATATCTCTTAATCCAGCATCTACTAATAATTTTATTTTTTCTTCATTTATAGCTTCTTTTCCAGTTCCCATAGTAGCTGGATCTGCTAAGCACTTAAATCTCACATTAATTTCATTTTTATATCTTTTAGAAAATTCTTTAATCCAGTTTAGCTCTCTTACAGTAAAAGTCTCATCTCTTATATCAAATACACCTATAGTTTTGAATTTATTTTTTAACCTCTTTAATTCTGTAATAACATAATCTACTGAATGAGATCTTAAACACTTTCCTTTCCCTTTATACAACTCTCTCATTATAGTATTAGTACAATAACTGCATGCATGCGGACATCCCCTAGCTGTTTGAAAAAAAATAACTCCGTTAAAATGCCTTTCCTGAAATGGAATTAATTTATTATTTTCTAGAATTTTATGGTCTTCTATATCATAATCTGGTTTTTCTAGGTCATCTAGGTTTTGATTATAAGGTCTTACCTCATTTCTATATTCTTTATTATCTTTTCTTACGTATAGATTCTTTATTTCAGTTATATCTTTTTTATTTTTTAGATTATTTACTAATTCTAGAAAAGCTTCTTCCGCTTCTCCTCTTACTACTATATCTGCTATCTTAAAGCATCTTTCCGGGAAAAAAGTTGGATGATGCCCCCCGTAAACTACTAATTTATTTTCTTTTAGAATCTTAATTAATTGCTCAGCTCTTTTACTTGTACTTGCCATAGAATTAATCCCAATTAAATTACTATCTTTAGTTTCATTTAAAACTTGAGTTATTACATTTTTAGAATATAATTTATTATAGTCATCAGTACCTAAAGGAAGGAATAGAATCTTTACCTCCTTTCCCTGCTTTTTTAAGTTGGAACTTATAGTCCTTAATCCTTGGTCTGAACTAGTAGTACTAGTTGAAATTAAAGTGATTTTCATAGTAAAAATAGCTGTAAAAGCTTTTAAAAAAGTATCTCAAGTTCCAATTATATCCTCCACCACCAAAAACTTTATAAACCATATATGAAACCAATCTCATATGAAAAATAAATCATATAACTTTTTTACACACTTAGCCAACCCAACTAAATTTAAAATTATCATGGCTTTAAAAGAAAGTCCGTTAAGTGTAACAGAAATAATAAACACTTTAAAAGAAGAACAAAGCAAAATCAGCCATAACCTAAAATCATTAACCCAATGTCATATTGTTGAAGTAAAAAAACAAGGAAAAAAAAGAATCTACGAATTAAACAAAGACACAATATTGCCAATGATAGAATTAGTAAAACTTCATGCAAGAAAATATTGCTTAGGAAAATGTCACAAAGATTAACTTATATGGATAATGGAGCAACAGCAAAAGTCTCAAAAGAGATTTTAGAAGCTATGCAACCTTATTATAGGGAGTTATATGGAAACGCATCCTCTACACATAAATTAGGAAGAGATGCAAAACAAGCTCTAGAAGACTCAAGAAAAATAATAGCAGATTCAATTAACGCTTCCCCTAGAGAAATAGTTTTCACATCTGGAGGAACAGAATCAAATAATTTCGCAATTAAATCCATAGCTTTTACAAATAGAGCTAAAGGAAATCATATTATAACCACTAAAGTAGAGCACAAATGTGTTTTAAGAAGCTGTAAATGGTTAGAATCCCAAGGATTTAAAGTTACATACTTAGATGTTGATTCAAAAGGATTTATCTCACCAGAAGTTTTAGAAGCAGCAATTACTAAAGACACAATTTTAGTTAGCATCTTACATGGCAACAATGAAGTAGGAACTATAAATGATTTAGAAGCCTTAGGAAAGATTTGTAAAAAACATAATGTTTACTTCCATACAGATGCCTGCCAAAGCTATACAAAAACCGATATTAATGTAAAAAAACAAAATATTGACTTAATAACTTTAAACTCTCATAAAATTCACGGTCCAAAAGGAGTAGGAGCTTTATACATTAGGAGCGGAGTTAAAATAGAGCCCTGGCAGCACGGCGGAGACCACGAATTTGGAATGCGTGCAGGAACAGAAAACATTCATGGCGTTGTAGGATTTGCAAAAGCAGTTCAGCTAGCTTCAAATAAACAACATATTGAAACTATGACTTTACTAAGAGACAAACTAATAAGCGGCGTTTTAAAAACAATTCCAGATGCAAAACTAAACGGTCCAACAGGAAACAAAAGACTTTGCAATAATATTAACTTTTCATTTAAAGCTGTAGAAGGAGAAGCTATAGGCGGTTATTTAGACCAAAAAGGAATCTGCTCTTCAACAGGCTCAGCCTGCTCTGAAAAAACTTTAGAGCCTAGTTATGTTTTAACAGCTTTAGGATTAAGTAATGAAGAAGCAAATGGCTCTTTAAGACTAACATTAAGCAGATTCACAACAGAAGCTGAAGTTGATTATGTTTTAACTGAACTTCCAAAAATAATAACAAAACTAAGGAGGATGTCCCCTTTAACAAAGGCAATAGACTATGTACTCACAAAAAGTAATTAACAGATTTACCAACCCAAAATTTTCAGGAGAAATAAAAAACCCTGATGCTGTTGGGGAAGAAGGGAATTTAAGATGTGGAGACATAATGAGAATCTTCATTAAAGTAAACAAT
>JAHJRB010000118.1 GCA_018831025.1 Nanobdellota archaeon
AAAAAAATAAATAAAATAATGGTTTATTTTCCAGAAGATATAGCTAAGAAAGTAAAAGAAACAGCAAATAAAAACACAAGATCTATTTCTGGGCAGATATTACACTATGTTAAGCAAGGTCTAAAGGTGGAATAGCCAAACCAAAGCTTTAAAAATCAAAAATTACCCTAAAAACTAAATGCAATTAAAATTACTTAAAAAGGAAGATGAAAAAATAGTTTTTTTAATCAAGGAAACAGAGGCTTACATAGTAAATGCCTTAAGAAGAACAATAATGGAAGAAGTTCCAACTATGGCTATTGATGAAGTAACCTTTGTTAAAAATCAATCTGCATTATATGAAGAAATAATCGCTATGAGGCTCGGATTAATACCATTAACTACTGATCTAAAAGGTTATAATTCCTTAGAAGAGTGCAAATGCAGTGGAAAAGGCTGCGCAAGATGTCAGTTAAAATTAGTCTTAGAAGCAAAAGGTCCATGCACAGTTCTGGCTGAAAATCTAAAATCAAAAGATCCAAAAATAAAACCATCTTATCCAGATATGCCTATAACTAAATTATTAAAAGGTCAGGTCTTACAATTAGAAGCTGTTGCAAGATTGGGCCAAGGAAAAACTCATGCAAAACACAACCCAGGCCTAGCTTATTATTTTGAATTACCAATATTAACTGCTACAAAAGATGCAGATATTAAAAAAATATTATCAAAGTCTAAGAACTTAGTAGCTAAAGGTCGTTCTTTAGAAATAATAGATTTAGCAAAATGGAACGAAGCAGATTCTCAATTATGTGAAGATAACGGAGTTACTGTTGATTATTCTAAAAATGAATTTATATTTATTTTTGAATCTTGGGGTCAATTAGAGCCTAAAAAAGTAATTATAGCAGCTTTAGAACTATTCAACAAGAAGTTAAAAGAATTTGATAAACTTCTTAAATAGTTAATTCTAATATTTTTTTATATTTTTGACCTTACTTTATGTGAGGTTTTGCACAAGCTTTTAGGATAGCTTTGATTAAACTTTCCTAAAGTTTAGGCGGGAGTGTCAGAGTGGTCAAATGAACATGGCTAAGGACCATGTGGCTTAGTGCCTGCGCAGGTTCGAACCCTGTCTCCCGCATAGGGCAGAAATGTCGATGCGTTGCCTAAAACAACAAAAAGGCAACGCATATTACTTTTTAGTTAATGCGTCTTTATCGCAAAGAGCAAAGATGTATATGCGTTGTTTATACCAATTTTATAAATGATTGGTAGGGAGCATATACAAGATGCCTGAAAACGATATATACAATAATAAGAGAAAATACGAGCTTTTCTTAGATAATCTAGACTTGATTTTAATACCACCAGAAAAAAGAACTGATAAGAATGCCAGAAAATCAATTTACTACTGTAAAAATAAAAACAACCTAAAATACTTCAGAAAACTAGCTGAGAAGTTTGATGCAAGGGATTTAAGCTACCCTAGAAGATATAGAATCCTTAATACATTAAAGATGATATGCCATGCTACTCTAATAAAGAAAAAATGAACCAAAAAAATCCAAAACAAATATATGAGAACCTATTAGAAAAGATAGGCAACTTAGTTAAGGAAGCTGAGGAAGAATTAGAAGAATATCATAAAAAATAAATAGCAACTTTTATATACAATTTATATAATTAAATATATAGAAAAGAGGTATTTAAATGAAAAGAATTATTTTTGCAGTTTTACTAACAATTCTAATATTACCAATAGCAAATGCTCAACAAGCTATAGATGATCCTGGAGTAACACCTGACTCTTTTCTTTGGGGATTAGATAAGGCTTTAGACCAATTAAGTCTACTTCTTACTACTGGTGATGCTGATAAAGCAAAAAAAGGATTAGAGATTGCTGAAGAAAGACTGGCAGAAATTAAAACTATGATTGAAGAAAATAAACTAGAAGCAGCAAACAAAGCAAAAGAAGAACATGGAAAAAATTTGTTAAAAGTAAAGGAAAATATTAAGATAATAGAGAAAGATAATTCATTAGAAGAAATAAAAGATGTAGTTGAAATAGAAAGAGAATTAGAAGAGCATGATGAAAAAGTAGAAGAAACATTTGGAGAATTAAAAGTTAAAATTAAGGTTGAAGGAGAATTTACTCAACAACAAAAAGATTTGATTGATTCTATTTTAAGCAGTTTACAAGGACAAACAGGAGAAGTTGAGATTGAGATTAAAAATAAGAAAAATAAAATTAAGATTGAAATAGAACAAAAAACTGGCAAGTCAGAAGATGAGATTGAAATAGAAATAGAAGATATAGAAAAAGAAAAAGGAATTAAAAAACAGGAAAAAGCTTCTGAGGAAATTAAAGAGGCAAAAGAAGAATTTAATGAATTCTTAAAAGAATCTGAAGAGAAAAATATAACTATTTCTCAGGATTTAATAAACCAGTTTAATTTATTATTGGGACAGGCAACAAATGAATTTGAGCAAAGTAATTTCATAGAAGCAAGAAAACTAGCAAAACAAGCAGAAAAGTTATTAGATGAAAGAGAAGAAAATCAAGAAGGGGAAAATGAAAAGGAAATTGAGATTGAGATAGAGGAAGGAAAATCTAAAGTAAAAGTTAAAATTGGTAAAGAAAAGTTAAAATTTGAATTAAATACTATAGACTTAGATGTTATAATTAATGAAATTTCCTCTAGAACTGGTTTAAGCAAAGAAGAGATTAATAGAATTATGGAAGTTAAATTTGAGGAGGAAGAGGAACTAGAAGAAACTGAAAAGGAAGATAACGAAGATAAATTAGAAAAACAAGAAGAAAGTGGAGAAGATGAATCCGACTCAGAAGATAATGATAAATCTGGAGACAATGAAGAAAGCGATAAAAATAAAGAATTGAATAACGGGAATGGCAAGAGTGAAAAAAGTGATTCTTCGGGGAGTAGTTCTGGAGATGGTGATAAATCAGATGATGAGGAAGATTAACCGATATATATATATATTAATAGAATCTTAGTAAATTAAAAAGAGGTTTTAAAAATTGAATAAAAAAGGATTAAAAGGTTCAAAAGAATTTATTCCTTATTTAGTTTTAGTTGGCTTATTCTTTTTAGTAACTGTTTTAATAGTAAAAGCAGCACCAAC
>JAHJRB010000024.1 GCA_018831025.1 Nanobdellota archaeon
GTTTTAAGCCCTGTTTTTACACCCGTAGAAAAGTACGTCTCAGTTATTTAAGTTAGTTGTTTTTTATATTTCTTATGAAAAAAATTAAACCTTTTAGAGAGGCTAAAAAGAAAATAATAAAGAATTATATAATTATTTTAATAGAGAGTAAAAACAGTTTGTATATTCCTATTCCTGAAGAAATTGCAAAATCTTTTGGAATTAAACAGAATGATTTGGCGATATTTGAAAAAGTGAATCAGGATGATATTTTGATAAGATTTGTTAAAAATAACTTATATAGTTTTATAAAAAAATTGGGAGGAAATAAAAATGAAAATAGGAGAAGCATTAAGCAAACTAAAAAAGGAAAAAAGCAGATTAGCTAGATTAAATTTGTTAAGGAAGGAGAATGTTTTTGTTGAGGAAGGAAAAGAAACTAAATTTGATCCTAAAAAATTATTTGAAGAAATAAATCAGAAGATTGAGGATATTAGAGAATTAAAAGTTAAAATACAAAAAACTAATTTAGAAACAACAATAAATAATGGAGATATAAATTTAGCTGAAGCTATAATCAAAGTTAATGATCTAAGAAGTAAGATTGCTAAATTATCTGATTTATTTGAAAAAGAGAGAAGCTATAGCTACCGAGATGAAGATAGTAAGAACTTTGTTCCGCAGCTGGATGAATTAGAAATAGAAGATGAGATTGAAAATTTGGAAATAGAAAAAGTACAGTTAGACAATAAGATACAAATAACAAATTGGTCTAATGAATTAATTGAATAATGCTTATCTGTCTCTCTTGACGGGTAAGAGTATTAATAGCAGGATGAAATTTAGGTTTCCGGTTGAAAAGCCACAATGGTCAATAAGGGACCTTGATGGGACGGGATGTCTTAAAGATTAAGATTAAGGATTAAACCTTTAAAGTTCAAGGCTTAAAGATCATATGCCTGGATTTTTTTCTGCTGTTGATACTTTATTATAAAAAATGGTCAATGGAATGAATGTTAAATGCAGAAACTGCTTGAATAAATTCTGGGTTGAGCTTAAACTAAGTTTTGGAGTTAGGCAAAATAAAAATAATGAAGAATTATTAAATTGTTTTTTAAATGAGGTAAGGTTTTATTTTAAATGTCCTTATTGCAAGCAAGATACTATTGTAAATGCTGTGTTTTTTAATAATAAATTACCTGAGATAAGTCAAATAACTGAAAATCCTAAGTATATTGGTTAAAAATGAAAGATCCTAGAAAAAATTGTATATATTGTAATTCTAGCAAAGTTAAAATGGTTTATGAAGGTTTAGAAACAGACCAATATAAGTGTTTTAACTGCGATAGAGAATATCTTGTTTCAGATTTGAGAAGGATAGCTGGGTTTACGAAAAAAGAGGTGGAAAAAATGGATAAAAAATTACTTAAGAAGAAAAAAAGTATAAATGGAAACTTCCTGCTTATATATTAAAATAATTTTTACCCTTTACAATACTTATTTATAAAATAAAGGGTAATTTAAAGGTTTTATTTTCTATAAAAGGAGTAATTAGATAAGTTTCACAGTAATTTTCAATAAGCTTTTAAATTTTATTGACTTAATATTTATAGGGGGGGAGTAAAATGGAAAATGTTAATTATGCGGAAACCAGATTAAAAGGTAAAGAGCCGGTTGTTTGGGCTTATGTAGATAGAAAAGATTTAGAAGGAAGTTTAAGTGATTATTATGGTAAGCATGTAGAAGAAGTTACTATAACACCTGTATCAGAAGAAACTGCGAGACAAACGACTGCCTGGGACATATTTAAAAAATTAGAAAGATTACATAATGCTTTTAATTTAGGCTCTTTAGTTGCTGAGTATGATGCTAGAAGCCAGCGGTTTTAATCTAAAAACTGCTTAATTTAAATAGGGGGAGTAAAATGACAGAAAGAAAAAGTAAAAGGGTACTTGCTCATGCTGCTGATGTAAATAGAGGAATTGAAGTTTATTTTTATGCTGATGGAAGGGTTGATATGCAGACTGTTAATGGTGTTCATACATTTGGTATTGAAGTTAAATTAGTTGAGGAATATGAACACATGGGTCGCATGGCTTATAAGGTTGAAGTTTATCAAATTGATGGTAAAAATAATGGAAGAGTGCATATCTCTAATAGAATTTTTCTTGATTCTAAGGAATAAATCAGAAACTTTTTATAATAGCAATTGTTTTTTTACATCATAGGAGGTAGAGAAAAAATTAAATTAAAAATATTATTTTTGATTTTTATTATAATTGTTTTAAATGGATGTAGCTTAACTGGAAATGTTGTTAAAGAGGGAAGTGTAATTAAAGTAGATTATACTGGAAGTTTTGAAAACGGAGTAGAATTTGATAGTTCTGTTGGAAAAGAACCGCTTACTGTAACTATTGGAGCTGGTCAAGTAATAAAAGGTTTTGAGGATGCTTTAATAGGAATGAGGTTAAATGAAGAAAAAGAAGTAACTGTTAATCCAGAAGAAGGATATGGAGCTTTAAATCCTGAATTAATTGAGGAAATTCCCAGAAAAAATATAGTTTTAGATAATATAGAAGTCGGAACTACTTTAATTGCAACTGATTCTAATGGAAATCAAATTCCTGCTACTGTAATAGAGGTTAATGATGAAATTGTTAAAGTAGATTTAAATCATCCTTTAGCTGGAAAGATTATCAAGTTTAAAATAAAAATAATTGAGATTAAATAAAATTTAGCCTCCTTTCAGAGAACTCAGACAAAAAGTTAAGTTGAGATTGGTTCAATAATTTCCTTTTGATTTTTTCTAATGGCTTCTGAAATCAACGCTTTTTCCAGATCTAAAATTCTTTTTGAGATAATGCTGCTGGTGTTTAAAGTGTAAAGCTTTGTTTTTCCAAATCTTCTTGTTACTTTAACTATTTTGTATTTATCTAGTTCTTTCCAATAGTTGAATAAAGAAGCTCTGGAGATATTTGAACCTTTAGCTATCTCTGATTTAGTAAAATCCATACCTTTATTGTCTACTAAGAAATCAAGTATCTTAAATAAAGGCATTTCTCCTGTTAATTGCAGTAATAATGATTTCATATAGATGATTGAGAATATAAAAGTATATAAATCTTTTCATTCAAAGTATGTTTTGGTGGACTTTTTATGTGGTTAGATGAGGAGATAAAAGGAAAAATTTTACATAAGCTAACTCGTTTAGGAAAATTCAAGCATAGCCATACTTCTATTGATAATCTTCCAAAAGGTTTTCCAAAAGATATTAGAGGCAAGGTTAAGGATTTAGTTGATGAGTTAATTAAAGAAAATATACTATTAGTAAAACCTACTAATTATGGAAAAGAGATATCTGTTAATTCTATAGAAAAAGAAAAAATAGTGTATTATATTGGAAAGTTTTTAGATAAAGAATAAGTTGTTAAAAAAATAAAATTTTAGCCTCCTTTCAGAGAAAATTTAAAATAAAAGTAATTGAGATTAATTTATTGTCTGATTAATTGTATAAATTCCTTGAAAAGATCTCTATCTAAAGCTCCTGCTGCAACATCTCTTGCTATTTTTTGCAGGGCTTCTTTTTTTCCATGTTTTCTTCTAAAAAATCCTCCGCCCTTTCTTGGCACTATAACTCCGCCGTATGTCATCCTATCATAAAAATTAACTAAGGCTATTACTCTGCCCGGGATTGAAACATTAGTTCCGCTTAGACCTCTTGGATAGCCACTTCCATCTAATTTTTCATGATGCTGATAAACAGCTTGGGTAATTACTCCATCTGTAATTCCGCTGTTGCTTAATACTCTGTAGCCTCTGTCTGTATGGGATCTCATTGCTTCGTATTGTAAATCAGTTAATCTGCTTTCTGAGTGGATTAAATCTTGTTGAAAGCCTTCTTCTGTTTTTCCAATATCGTGGACTATGGCTCCTTTTCCTGCAGAAATTGTTATTTCTCTTGGAAATTGACTTCTTAAACAACAAGCTAGCGTTAATATACATGCGTTAGTGCAGTGTATTGTTGTGTCATATTTATCTGAAGAAGCCATGTTTATTAGATTTAACATAATCTTTGGGTCTCTTAAAAAACTTTCAATCATTGACTCTATTATTCTTGTAAGTCCTTCTAAAGTAGCTCCTCTTGGCTCTGCTAATGTTTCTGCTGTGATTGTTGTAAATGTAGTTTTTATTTTTTCCGGATCTTTTGATGATAAATCTTGCTTTAATTGCCCGCTGTAGTTTTCCTGTGCAGCTCTTAGCAAGTTCATTGAGTCTTCTTTTCTTATGTATAATCTAGCAGGCAATGTATGATTATCTATGCGGCTAGTATCTATGGTTACTCCCGCTGGTTTATATCTAGCGAATTTTCCAAGTCTTGGGGAGATTAAGAGTTCATATGATGTTGATACCTTTATCTGCTCTAGTCTTATTAGCTCTACATCATCACTTGCTAGCTCTTCTAAGAGTTTTGACATTTATTTAACTAAATAAGAAAAATATTTAAAATATGAGTTTTTAGCAGTTTAAAGGTTACTAACAATTAACTTTCCATACTTTATTTTCTATAAAAGATGTTTTAGCACATAACCTTTTTTGACAAAAAGATTAAGCAAAAATAGATTTTAAACAATAGAAAACCTTATATATGGTTTATAACCATAATAATATGGTTAAAAATGGTTAATGAAATTGATAGTATATTGGAAATATTGATAGAAAATAGAAAAGAAAGATTTAGTATAAGAAGTTTGTCTAAATTAAGAAAAATAAACTATAAATCTGCATATAATGCCATTATGAAGCTAGAGAAGGAAGGAATTGTAGATTTAGAAAGATTGGGTAATACAACTAACTGCTTTTTTAATCTAAATTTTAGTCCAAGAGTTTTTGGCGTAGAGTATGAAAGAAGGAATAATCTATTTAAGAATAAAAATTTTGAGATAGTCTATTCAAGATTAAATAAAATATCCAAACAATTTATAGCTTTACTATTTGGATCTTATGCAAAGAAAACTTCAGATAAAAATTCAGATATAGATTTACTAATAATTGGGGAGAATTTAAAAGAAATTGACGGAATAATATCTTTAATTCCTCTTAAAATACATTTAACTTTAATCTCAAACAAAGAATTTCTAGATATGGCTAAAAGCAAAGAGTTTAGTGTTGTTAATGAAGCGATAGAAAATAATATAATTTTATTGGGTATAGAAGCTTATTATAGGTTATTGGAAAATGCTAGATGAAAAAAGAATTAAGGAAGCTGAAGTGAATGTTAAAAGTTATTTAGAAGATGGTTTATTAAAAAAAGCCAAAGACATTGATTTTAAAATTTTAGAGGTTTTAAAAAATAATTCTAAAGAAAGTTTAAAAGTTGCTAATATGGCTTTAAAAGAATCCAGTTTATGGACAATAGTTTGCAGTTACTATTCTATGTATTATATTGCTAATGCAGTCTTGTATAAATTTAGTTATAAGGTAGGGGATAAGATTAGTCATAAAGTAACTTCTGATGCTTTAATTGTATTTATTAGAAATAAATTGAAAAAGAAGCTAATAGAAGAATTTGAAAAGGCTAAAGAGGAGGCATTAGAGATTGCTGGATTAAGAACAGATTCTTTATTGCAGTCTTTTGATTTTGAAAGAGAAAAAAGGAGTAAAATACAGTATAATATGACTGAAAAAGTTAAAAAATCTAAAGCTAAGACTTCTTTAGAAAGGGCTAAGTTGTTTGTTTTTGAAATAGAAAAGTTATTGTAAAATTAACAAATTACTTTCCATACTTTATTTTCTATAAAAGGAGTAATTAAAGTTTTAGCACATAACCTTTTTTAACAAAAAGCTTAAGCAAAAATAAGAGAAAAAAATTCTTATTCTTGAAGTCCTAATGCTTCTCTTAGAAGTTGAGCTGTTTTTTCTGCTTCTTCTTGGGTATTAGTTTGATAATTTGGGTTTTCTTTTATTACGTTGCTGGTTATTTGTTCTTGATTATCCCCGCAGCCACTAATTAAAATAAGAATTAATAATCCGAGTAGTATTGTTTTTTTCATCTTTTAAATTATTGTTTGATTTTCATTTTACAATGTGGACAAATGATCCCTTTTTTTACTGCAGAAATAATCCCCCAGGGTAGGAATAAAGCACCCCTTACAATGTTTCCCCCTGTAGATGAAGATAGTTCCGCTGACTCTGGTCTAAATTTTTTTTCACAAAAAGGACATTTTATTTCAACTACCTTATCTAATTTTCTTGCTATTTCTTCTCTTTTCGCTATTTCTTCCTTTTCTAATTTGCTATCACAATCAAGACAAACAAACATTTCTTTATCTTCTGGAGCATAATTCTTTAACACATCATCATATTCATTCTTAACATCTTTAGGATTAAAATTCTTTCCTGGAACTGAATACCATTTAATTTCCTTTCCACAATTTTCACATTTTTTCATTGTTTTTTACAACCTTCAATAAGTTTATCTAATTCTTCTTCTCCGCCGTAATAATAGACTTGATAACAAGAACTTTGGAATTCCACTTTTAACGCAGGTATTTTTTCTGTTTCTTCCCCACCACAAGCCAAAATACAATCATCAATTTTTGTGTTTATTCTTGACATTTCTTTTAGTTTAGTTTGAGATTTCTCTAACTCTTGTAAAGTTGCTTCATCAACACATCCAGTAATTAAAATTAAGATTAGAATTAATAAGAAAAATACTTTTTTCATTTTTTAATCATATGTTCTTCAATTATTCTCTTTATACTAATGGGATCTTGTATACCCTTGAATTTTAATTCCATCATATCACTTCCAGCTGTGTTAATATGAATATTTCCAATCCCGAACATTCTTTGTATTAATCCTTGAGAGAAATGAACATCCTGAATCTTTTCATGTAAAGCACTTGATGTTTTTCTTGATAAAAATGTAAATTCATGTATAACTCGCTTATCAGTAATATAATATTTATTGCCTCTTCTTATAAATTCTGAAAGAACTATAAGAGGTATCCCAACTACTGCTCCTGCAAGAGTTAATGTTAATATTCCTCCTGCAATATAAGCTCCTAAATAAGATATAGGGTGTGGTCTAAATTGTTTTTGAATTTCTTCATCTTTGTGTAATTCTTCACTTATACTCATTTTAGTGTAGTTTATAATAATATCAAAATATTTAATTCTTTCTATCTTTCTAAAATATACATTAAACTTTACAAAACCTTTAAAAATAGTCTTTTAGTAATAAATTTGAACCTTTTAAGAAAAAACGTTCACGAAAAAATAATAAAAAGGGGAATTTTAGGGGGAAATTAAGCTTGAGGAAAAAAACTGTTAAGATTATATTAGTATCTTTTCTAATATTATTAGTTGCTTCTATAGTTAGTTTTTTTGTAGATTTTTTTGCTTTAGACTCCTTCATACTTCAGAGAAAATTTACAGTATTTAGAACATAAATCTATTTAAATAACATATAAAAATAAAATATTATGTTGCCTTTACATTATACAGACTCTTGTATTTTTTTGGAAGTTTTTTCAAAAGAAAGAAATAACAAATCAAATGAATGCCAATCTTATCTTTACAATATAGGGAAATCCCATAAAGGAATAATATCTATTCTATCTTTAGGCGAGATATCAAAATCATTTCTTATGGAATTTAAAGAAGTTAAGAGTTTAGAATTATCTTTTGAAAAATTAAAAGAAGATCTGTTTAAACCATTTCAATTAACATCATCTCAGTTTGAAGACTATAAGTTATCTTTAGAATTAAGGAAAATACACAATCATTTAGAACCAGCAGATTCTTTGCATATAGCTATGGCTATCAATAATAAAGCAAAATTCTTTGTAACTTTAGGCGAAAAAGATTTGATTAATAACCAAAAATTTAGAGAATTTTGTAAAAATAAAGGGTTGAAATTTAAAACATTAGATTAAAACTATATACTTTTAGCTATTCTTGCTCTTCTCTGTAATTCTATACCAGAATAAGGTAGTTTAAGTTTCTCTACCCATTTAAAATGCTCCTTAACCTTTTTCATATGTTCTGGAGAAGTATCTACCTTGAATATCATACTTTTTGGAATTTTTTCCCCGTTTCCTACTTTATGTTTTCTTTTCATAAGTTATACTGTATTACTATAGTAATATATTAATGTTACGTTTTCTTATTTCTTTTTTAATATTATTAGTTGCTTCTATAGTTAGTTTTTTTGTAGATTTTTTTGCTTTAGATAACTTCATACTTCAGAGTAATTTTACAGAATAAAAAGATAATATTACTAATATTAAGTATATTATTGGAAGTGGTTTTAGGGTGTACATACTCTATTTTTATAAAAAAAGGTTTTTAAAAGTTTAGATAGGCTGATATCTCAAATTAATTAGAAGTTAATTTTATTTTTTTGCTAATTTCTTTATAAACTTCTTTCTTGACATCTTCCTTATCCATAGAAAGGGGTATATGCAAGTTAATTATATCTAATACTTTTTCTCCTTTCATCCTATCTAATGAATCACTAATAATATCAGTAATATTTTCGGATTCTTTATGTTTTTTGGATTCTTTTGACAAAAATAACAATAATCTACAATTTTCTATACAAACACATTCCATAATGTCTGCAATAATTCCTTCATAATTTTGTTTATCTAAAAATTCAAAAATAATATACTCAAAACTCTTTTTTCCAGTTTTAAATTTAAATGAAAAATCTGGTTCATATTCAATGATTGATTTAGAATGCCTTTTTTCAGAAGAGATTTTTATAGAATGATTATAGGGTACTATCTTTCCTTTATTTTCTTTAGAAAAGTCTTTTAAAATAGATTTCAACCATTTATGATATTTTCCACTCTTCTCTTTTTTAGCTTTCATTACTATCTCCTAATACGTCTACTTGAAGTTGCTCTCCTTCTTACAGTCCTTCTAGATGGACTACTTCTTCTAGATGAACTTCTTGAACTACTTCTTGTTCTTCCCCTTGGCATATTTTTGTCCTCCGTTTCCTTATATTTTTATTTTTAAAGTATTTTTATTTTATTTAATTCTTTCCATACACTCCAGTATGCACATCCCAACCTATAAAAACCTTTAAAAATAGTCTTTTAGTAATAAATTTGAACCTTTTTAGGAAAAACGTTCACGAAAAGAACTTTCTTAAAAAGAAACTTCACTAAGAAAGAAATTTTAAATGCAAGAGGAGGCTAAAGATTAAAAAAATAATTAAATTTTTATAGTTTAAAATAAATAATAAAGATATGTATTACCCCACTATAGAAAAAATAATAGAATATAATGTTATTATATTAAATGTGATAAATGTAAAAAAGAAAGATAAACCAGAGGTTTTAAGTAAAGTAAAAATATTAAATATCATAAATGAATGCAAAAACTTAGAAGGAGATGTTTACGACAAGGCAGTATTTTTATTGAGAGAATTAATTCAAAAGCATCCTTTTGCAAGCGGAAATAGAAGAACTGCATTTGTAGTTACTAAAGATTTTATAATAAAAAATAAAGAAAAATTTAAAATAAAAGAAGATCCTAAACAAGCTAGAATAATGGTGGGCATTAGGGAAGGTTATTATAAGGATGAAGAAATTAAGGAGTGGATTAAACATGGCAAAATCAAAAAATTTGAAAGATAAGATAAAATATAAAATTATAGAAGAAGAATTAAATAGTTTTAATGAGTTAATAGGCAATCATAGGGAATTATTGGTAGCTATTGGTAATCTATAATTTTCTAAAATACATCTAAATAAATGCAAGAGGAGGCTAAGAACCTTTCTTAGAAAGAAACCTTCACGAAAGAAATTAAGTCCCGATGAACCTTTCTTAGAAAGAAATGTTCGCGAAAGAAAATAAAGTTCCGATGCAGAAGTTGGGGAATACAAACCCCGCGTAGAGCCCATAAACAGCCACTACAAGCTAAATCTCGGGGATTTTTTAGTAAAATCCATGACCCAAATTACTAGTAAAATCCGTTACTTAAGTCAACAATTTTTCTAGTAAGATTCATTACCTATAGTCTATTTTTAATACTGATTAGTATCTAAAAAATATATCTGAAATAATGCAAGAGGAGGCTAAAGATTAAATTGCAGTTGCTATAGTAGCTTCTTCATTATAAGCTGGAATTATGACGACTAGTTTCATTTTCTTTCCTTCTTAATGCCTTCCAATTGGCATAAAGTAAAATCTTCTTTTGTTAACAAAACATATTTGTCAACAGATTTTATTAGTTCGTTAGATGTTGAAAATTTTGCCTTTCTTCCTCTTTCATAATAAGTATAAAGGGTTGTCTTTATTCCTTTTTTCTTTAAATCATCAATTACAGGAACAAAATCAGAATCAGAAGCGATTAATATTATTTTTTTAATTTTAGGGTAATTTATATTTACATTCATTAAGTCTATAACCACCAAAGAATCCACTCCTTTTTGAATATATTCAAATTTTCCATCTATCTTTAATCTTTGGCATCTTCCTTCTCTTATTGTAAAATCTTTTTTCTTTGAAAGTTTTGCAATAAAATTATCATATAATTTCTTTCTTTTAGCTTCTCTTTTTGATGGCTTACCTGAGACAAAAGGAGGAGCAGTGTAATAAAAACTATGCCTGCATGTTAATTTTTGCTTCTTTGAGATGTGTCTTGAAAATTTAGATATATCATAAACCAAATACTTTCCATTTCCAAAATGTTTTGAAAGTTTTGATAAAAAACCAGCATCTAAGAAAACCAAGGTATCTTCTGTTATCATTACCTAAACACCCCACAAGGACCTAGAAATTTAAAGGACTCATCCAGCGACCCATAAGGATCACTGGGGATCATGTTATTTTTTCTGGGTTTTCCTATACTTATAAAGTTTTGCATTTTAATTTTTCCTTTTTTACTGCTTTACTGTTAGATTTTTGTGAAGGTACTGAACTTGTCTAAAGATTAAACTGTAGCTATAGCAGCTTCTTCATTAAAAGCTGGAATTATAACTATTAATTTCATAGTTTAACTTGGTTCTCAGCTTGTGCTAGTTGAACAAATTCAATCTCATAAGTTCTTCCCCTTGCTCTAACAGTACTTATTCTTGTACCATATTTTGTATCACTTTCTATAATACTATATCCTCCATCAGTAAGAGGAAAGATACAGTCAAGTTCTTCAAATCTAGCATTTTCAGCTTCACTTCTCCAATCAGTTTCATTAAGTTCTGCCATTTTTAAGCCTCCTTAAGCTTTAAATATTAAGATATCCCCTTTTTTATTACCTTTTGGTTTCGAATTTAGCATTTTTAAAGATTTATGTATAAGAGAATATAGTAAAATTATTGTGAATACCTATCTAAAATAACTATTAAATTACAATTATATTTAAAAACTAAAATAAAAAGAAAATAACTAATGGCAAATATAGGAATAGTAGGATATGGTATTGTTGGAAAAGCAGTTGAATATGGATTTAGAGGAGAAGGTAATACTATAAGAGCTTATGATAAATTTAAAGAGTTAAGTCTATTAGAAGAAGTTGCAGATAAGAGTGAATTTTTATTTGTTTGTTTACCAACTCCATTTAATAGTAAAGGCATTGATTTAACAATAATGGATGAAAATATGGAACAAATAACTCAACAAACAGATGGAACTGATAAAGTTGTTGTAATTAAATCAAGTGTAGTACCAGGAACTACTAGAGGTTATCAAGAAATATATCCAGATACTAGATTCGCTTTTAATCCAGAATTTTTAACAGAAGCTAATTCTTTAGAGGATTTTGTTAATGCAGATAGAATTATTATTGGAGCTGATAATGATCATACTAGATTAATGGTTGCAGATTTATATAGAGATAGATTTCCAAAGACTCCTATGTTTTTAACAGACCCAACTAGTGCAGAAATGGTAAAATATATGGCTAATTGTTTTCTAGCAACTAAAGTTATTTTTGGGAATGAAATGTATGATCTGTGTCAAGCTTTAGATATTCATTATGAAGGGGTTAGAGATATGGTTGTATCTGATGAAAGAATAGGACCTACTCATTTAGATGTTACTAGTGATAGAGGTTTTGGTGGAAAATGTTTTCCAAAAGATATAGCTGCTATGATAGGAACTTTTAGAAAATTAGGGGTTGATGCTAGTGTATTAGAAGCTGTTTGGAATAAGAATTTAAGAACTAGAAAAGTAAAAGATTGGGAAGATATTCCTTTTGCTAAAAGTGAAGGTTAAATTCTGTAAAATTATTGTGAAACTTATCTAAAATTATTGTAAAGAAGGAGTATGTTAAAAATTAAAACCAAGTTCAGCTAATTCAAACTTTAACGAAAACCTTATAAATGTTATATTATAATATAATACAAAATGGAAACAGTAACAATATCAAAATTTGAATATATAAAAATGAAACAAGATTTAAAATTATTAAGAGAAACAGAATTATATAAAAGACTTCTAGAGTTTGAGGAAAATATAAAATCTGGAAAAATATATACAAGAAAGGATTTAGGATTTTAATCTAAATAATCTCAAAACTTTATCTTTTAGCTTACTAATTGTTCTTTTTTGTTTTTTTTCACTAGTTTTCATCTCATATTCAAACAGCCAAACATAATTACTATTTTTAATATACTTAAAATATAATCTAATAGGGGGTCTCTTGTTTTTCATCTCATATATAAAAAGTTTAGAATCAATTAATTTTCCTGCTTTAGGACCTTTCTTTTCAATTTTATTAAACATTTTAGAAAGAATTTCTTTTATATTTTCATCTATACCTTTTAACTGATTAAGAATAACATCGTCAAATTTTATTTTATACATCTTAACACAACTCTGGTAAATAAGTACAGGGACTATATTTATTATTTTTTCTGTAAATTTATTGTGAGGGTACTGAACTTATCTAAAATTATTGTAAAGGATATAAGAAAATTAAATATCACGTAAATTTCTAGAATATAATCTTTCAGTCATTCTTTCAGGATTAGGAAGATAAACAAAAGTCTCTCTAAAACCAGATTTATCACTTTCAATAATTCTAGCCCAATTTCCATAATAATTTATAGATTCTAATATATCCATTAACATTTTTAATTATTAAGAAGTTAAGTTTAAAAGTATTATTGTATAAGAGAACATATGTAAAATTATTGTGAAACTTATGTAAAATTATTGTAAAGAATATAAATTTTAATTTAAACTTTTATTAATAAAATCATAAATTTGTTCTTCAACAGGTAGACCTAGCATACCAATTAGGATAATCTTTACAATAATAAATTTTAGAATCATATAGATTAAAACATAAAATATAAATAAAATGAGACGTTTTATCCAGATATTGAGATTTTTATACTTGGGGTAGTATTTGAGGATTCTTTTTTCAAGATATTCTGATATTGGAAGGAGCTTAATAAGAAGTAAAATTTCAAGAATTATAATAAGAGTTATAGGCATATGCATTTTGAGATATAAATAATAAATGATTATGAATGAAAGAACAATAAATTTTAGTATTTTATACTTAATATCCATACTACTTTAATTCAAACACAATTATATATATTTTTTGATAATATTTCTGTAAAAGTATTCTGAATGTAATGAAGGAGGCTAAATTATTGTAAAGAAGGATATAATCAATTTTTTAGGTATTTTATATAAACCATAAAGAATTTATCATAAGTATTTTTAAATTTCTCAATAAAGAATCTTTTTAATTTAGTTTCATGTCCATTATCAAAGGCTTCTAAAGAGGAAAAATAAGCTATCCTTTGGCTTTTTCTTATTATTAATCCAGGGTAACCCTCTTTTAAGAGGATCATATTAGCTAATAATCTTCCAACTCTTCCATTGCCATCATCAAAAGGATGTATTTTTTCAAATCTTCCATGAAATATTGCTGCTTTTTCTAAAGGATGAATATTTTTACTTTTATTATACCAGTTAATTAGTTTTTTTACTTCAGTTTTAACTTTTTCAGGAGGAGTAGTTTTAACATTTCTTCCAATTAAATAATTAGGAAACTCTTTGTATCCTTCTTTAATGCCAGTGTTTTTAACAAGAATTTTATGTAACTTAATTATGTCCGGTTCTGTTATTCTTAATTTATTTTCAAAAATTAGTTCTAATGCCTCTTTTGTGTTTAATGTTTCATATACTTCTCTTAAATCTTTGCCAGATGGTATTTTATTTTCCTGAATTACAAAAGTAACATCCTTTAAGGTTAGGGAATTTCCTTCAATAGCGTTGGATTCATAAGTAAAATTAACTGCAAACCTATCAATAATATCTTTTAATTGATTTTTAGTTATGTTTTTTATTATTTTTTTATATCCAAGTTTATTTTCTTCTATTTTTTTTAATAAAGATTCCTCAAAAATATTATTTTTTTTATAAAAATTTATAGAATAGTCAATATAAGTTTCTTCTAATTTTCTTGATAATTTTTCTTTATATTCTTCTATGTTTTTATTTTTATAGTCCTTTATATAAATAGAAATTTTTTTTACATTTCCATCTAACATTCTAATAGATTGCTCTAAGTAATGTCTTGGTTTTCCATTAATTGTTTTCTTACTGATAAACATATATAATCTGTAACCCTACATATTTATAAATGTTGCTGTTTTTGTAGGGTTATAATATATTGTAAATTTTCTGTGAGGGTACTGAACTTATCTAAACCTTAACCAGTAGCTATAGTATGTTGTTCATTGTAAGCTGGAATTATTACTATTAGTTTCATTTAACTTTCTCCAATTTATCTAGTATTGTAAATGCTTCTTTGTCAAATTTTGAAAAGGCAAACCACTTTTTTCCTAAATCTTTTAATGATGCTCCAATATGGTACACTTCTTTATTATCTATAATTAAAAATCTGTCATGAGATTGTTTAAATTCTTTAACTTCAATAAGTGGATATTGTGAATTATATTTTTTTAAGTCTAATAATAATTGTTTGGATATTTCTTTAGTGAATATTGTAACTTTCACATTCTTTTTTCTTTTAGCAAATAAAGTTAAAACAGAGTCATCTATGTAATTGTCAATTAAAACAATAGAATTACTAGCTGTTCTTATTATGTCTGAAAAAAACTTATATGCATCAAATATCTGTCCGTTGAAGAAGATTCCTTGTTTTTTAACAAATTCTTTATTTTCAATTGCTTCAAAAACTTTTTCAAAATTCTTATCTGTTTTTATTTGAGATTCTAATTGTTTTCTTTCAACAGTATCTAATCTGCTAAATATTTCAGCATTTTTTGAAATAAATCTACGCATAGAAACGAAAGCGTCTATTATTTGAATACTAATTTTTATAGCAATATCGCTTTTAAGAACACCTGAAAGCATAGCAACGCCTTGCTCTGTGAATGCGTATGGTAGGTATTTTCTATGAACTCCCCTTTTATTCTTTAAGGTCGCAATTTGCGATATCAAGTTTTCCTTATTTAAGGTGCCATTTTGGAACCTTAAAGAATCATACTCAGATGTAGTCAACTGAAACATAAATCTTTCAGGAAATCTTTCAATATTCCTTTTAACTGCCCTATTAAGTTGCTTTGTTTCAACTTGATAAAGTTCAGCTAATTCTTCATCAAGCATTACTTGTAAACCACGAATAGTATAAATTTTGCTTTTAATTTCTTCTTTATTTAATATTAATTTGTTTTCCATTTTTTCTGTAAATTTTCTGCGTAAGCTTAGCTAAAACTTAAATTTTTTCATTAAAAGCTGGGATAATAATTATTAATTTCATCTAAAGAAGCCTTCCCCTTCTTTGACTTTCCGTTCCAAGAAGTTAAATATCATCTATAGTTGCCTCTAATACACCTCAAAATATCCCCCTATTTGAACCTTTTGGGAAAAGCTTCACCAAAAGAACTTTCTTAAAAAGAAACTTCACTAAGAAAAGCGTTCACGAAAAAGAAGTTTAAAAGCATTATTGAAGTAAAGAATAACATATATTTAGAGGAGGGCAAAAACTATAAATAAATCTCTAAAAGTTTCTCTAATTCTTTTATTTGAATATTTGCTAAATCTTCGTCTGTTACATCCCCCCCTAAGTTTGGAAGTAATTGTAATAAAGCACGTTGATAATGCGTGTTTTGCTTTATACTGCCAGGGGCTATTCTTTTATGGATTCTTCTTGGAATCTGTAAATAAACGAAATCTTGCTCTAACATAAATAATCTAACAAATAAGAGATTTAAAAGTATTATTATTGTAAAGAATATAAGAACTTTCTTTAAAAAAAGAAACTTCACTAAGAACTTCTAAATAAATGCAAGAGGAGGCTACATGATTTATGTGGAGTATCGCAACAATAAAACACCTACAATAAGCCATTAAAACCCAGCTACAGCCAAAAAGCAACAAATTTTTCATCAAAAATCTGTTACCTAACGGCGTCCAATATCCGATACCTAAAGACATCAAATATTTATTACCTAAAGACATCAAATATTTATTACCTAAAGACATCAAATATTTATTACCTAAA
>JAHJRB010000025.1 GCA_018831025.1 Nanobdellota archaeon
CTAAATTTTGGAGAAAGTTTTGCCCATGGGCCAAAGAGATGGAGATGGAGGATTGGAAATGGATGGATGAGTTCATTAAACTGCAGAAGAAAATAAAGGCTAAGGGAGAAATTAAAAGTGAAGATGAAAAAATCACTCCTGACTATACTTATATCAAAGATTTAGTTGCTGGAAGACCTGTTCTTGGACACCCTCTTGCTAAGGGGGGATTTAGATTAAGATATGGAAGAAGTAGATTAAGTGGCTTTAGTTGTGATGCTATTCATCCTGCAACTATGAAAGTTTTGGAGAATTATATTGCTTCAGGAACACAGCTTAAAATGGAAAGACCTGCGAAAGGAAATGTTCTTAGCTGTTGCGATAGTATTGAAGGACCTATTGTTAAATTAAAAAATGGGAGTGTTGTTTATTTAGGAGATGAAGTAACTGCGAATAGATATGTAAAAGAAATTGAGGAAGTTTTATTTTTAGGAGACATCTTAATCAATTATGGGGATTTTTTTAATAGAGCACACAAATTGGTGCCTCCTGGTTATTGTGAAGAGTGGTGGTTATTGGAATTTGAGAAAAAAATTCAAGGAAAAGGAATAGTTGAATTAAGTGAAGAGTATAAAATTGATAAAGAATTATTAAAGAAAATCTTCAAAGGAAATTTAAATATTTCCGGAAAAGAGGCTGTCGAGTTAAGTAAAAAATTAAAAATAAATTTGCATCCTAAATATACTTATCATTGGAATGAAATTAATAAAAATGGACTAATTAGTTTATTGAAATGGTTAGAACGAGGGAGTATTAAGAAAGCAAATGAAAATATCGAGAAAATTATTTTACCCTTTAAAGAATTAAACGTTGATGAAGAAGATCCTAAAAGAGTTTTGGAATTAATCGGGGTTCCGCATCTTGTTGTTAGCAATGAATATGTTGTTATTGAAGAAGATGATGCTAACGCGCTCATTTATTCTCTTGGTTTTGATAGTGAATTTAAACTAGAAGAAATTATGGATAATAAAGATGAAGGTATTTTAAAGGTCTTAAATAAAAAAGCTAAGCTGAGAGATAAGAGTGGAATTTTTATAGGAGCAAGGATGGGCAGACCTGAAAAAGCTAAGATGCGAAAGATGGTTGGAAGTCCGCATTGTTTATTTCCTATCGGAGAAGAAGGAGGCAGATTAAGGTGTTTCCAAAGTGCTTTAGAACAAGGGAAAGTAATATCAGATTTTCCAGTTTACGAATGTGGCAAATGCGGTAAGAGGACTATATTCTCTGTTTGTGAAAGGTGCGGGATTAAAGCTCAGAAATTGTATTATTGTAATGATTGTGGAGATTATATGAATGAGAAATGTAAACAAAAAAAGAGATATGGAGACAAGGAAATAGAACACGATTGTAGATCATATAAAAATCAAGAGATTGATTTAGGAACTTATTTTTCTTCCAGTTTAAAAAAACTTGGGATTGTTAACTATCCTGATTTGATTAAAGGAGTAAGGGGAACGAGTAACGAAGATCATTTCCCTGAAAATTTCTCTAAGGGAATTTTGAGAGCGATGGATGGTCTTTATGTTAATAAGGATGGGACTGTCAGATATGATATGACTGAGATGACTATAACTCACTTTAAGCCAAAAGAAATTGGGACTAGTATTGAGAAGCTAAAAGAACTGGGATATAATAAAGATGTTAATGGAAATGAATTAATTGATGAAGAACAAATTGTTGAGATACTTCCGCAGGATATCATATTGCCCGCTTGTGAAGAGAGTCCTGATGAAACTAGTGATGAAATTTTATTTAGGATTAGTAAATTTGTTGATAATTTATTAGTTAGATTCTACGGATTAAATAATTTTTATAATCTACAAAATAAAGAAGATCTGAGAGGACATTTAATTCTTGCGATGAGTCCACATACTTCCGCAGGGATTTTAGGAAGAATAATCGGATTTAGTAAATTACAAGGATTTTTAGCACACCCTTATTTGCATAGTATAATGAGAAGAGATTGTGTTTATCCTAGCACTAAATTTGTATATTATGATTGTGAAAAGGAAGAGTTGATTAATGGGGAAATTGGAAATTATATTGAAGATTTGATTAAGGGGGGAATGCGAACTTCTGTAATTGATTCTGTTGGGACTTTAAGAGTGGAATGTGGTAAAAAGTTATTTGCTTTAGGTATTGATCCTGAAACAAGGAATTTAGTTTATAAAAAAATTAAGTATTTCATCAAAGGTCCTGTAACGAAAAAATGGGTGAAAATAACAACTGCTACAAATAGAGAATATGTAATGACTCCGACTCATAAATTTATGTATTTGAGTGAGGATAATAAAAAATTCAAATTTAAAGATGCTATTGATGCAAAGGTAAATGATAAAATTTCTGTTTTAGATAAATTGGATGTTCCTCTCAAATCTAAAGATAAAATTGATTTGATTAAACTCTTTTCTGAGAAATTAAGAGAAGAAGATAAGAAAAATATCTTATTAATTGATAAGAATTATGAGTTTTATGAGTTTGCTAAATCCATCGGAAGAAAAAGACTTTCTAAATTACTTGGGAGAAGAATAAGACAGTTTAAACCCTGGATCAAATATGTTACATTATATGATTATGAAAAGTTGGGTTTGGATGTTCCGGATTTAAGACTAAGGTGCAAGTTTAGTAAGTTTGAATTAGATAGATATTTTAATATCAGTAATGAGTTTTGTGATTTTTTGGGTTATTACCTTTCTGAAGGTCATTCTAGATCTAATCGGTGGGTTAGTCAATTAAGTTTTAGAATTTGTAATCTGAAAATGCAAAAAAAATTAAAGAATTTGATAAGATATTTGTTCAATAAAAATATTAATGTTTCTGATGATAGAATCGTGATTACAAATAAGTTAATATACTATTTACTGAACTCTTTGGAAGTTGGCAATGGTGCTTATAGTAAAAGGGTTCCTAGTTTTATATTTTCTTTGAGTAAAAAGAAAATTTTAGGTTTTATATCTTCTTATTTTGAAGGAGATGGGGCTGTTAATATACCTCGAAGTAATATTGCTTTTTATTCAGTTAACCATTCTTTACTAGAGGATATTGCTTTATTGTTGCTTAGATTTGGAATTATTGGAAGATATTTTAAAACAAAACCTAGATTGCCTGGAAAAGAAGTTTTAGAAAGATATAGGGAATTAGGAAAAGAACCTAAAATGCATATTTTGCATCATTTTATTGTGAGTGGTAAGGATGCTACATCATTAAAGAATCTTTTGTTGATGAATAAAACCATTAAAGATAGTTCTTTATTGAAGATAAGAAATTCTGAAATAAGATCTACTCAATATAATAGGAAACAAGTTGAATTAATTTCTGCTTCTGATTACTTTGGTGACTATGTTAAAAAAGTTGAAATTATTGAGGATAATAAAAACTCTTATTGTGTTGAGATTGATTGGAAAAGTAAGGAAGATAGAAATATCTTGTGGGGAGACCAAATCATAAATACAAGGTGTGATGGAGATGAAGCCTGTGTTGTGCTGCTTATGGATGCTTTACTTAATTTTTCTAGAAAATTATTGCCGAGTCATAGGGGAGCAAGACAAGATGCACCTCTTGTGCTTACAACCAAATTAATTCCAAAAGAAGTAGATGACATGATATTTGATATGGATATTGTTTGGAAGTATCCGCTTGAATTTTATGAAGCCTGTGAAAAATATAAAGATCCTTGGGAAATTAAAATAGAACAAGTTAAGGATAGGTTAGGAAGTGAGGGACAGTATGAAGATTTTGGATTTACACATGATGTTAGTAATTTTAACATTGGAGTAAGATGCAGTAGTTATAAATCTCTTCCTACAATGCAGGAAAAAGTTATTGGACAGATGGCTATTGCTGAAAAAGTTAGGGCTGTTGATGAAAACGATGTTGCTAGACTTGTTATTGAACGACATTTTATTAGAGATATTAGGGGTAATTTAAGAAAATTTAGTCAACAACAATTTAGATGTGTGGGCTGTAATGAGAAATACAGAAGACCGCCGCTTATTGGAAGATGTTTGAAATGCAACGGTAGAATTATATTTACAATTTCTGAGGGGAGTATTGTGAAATATGTTGAGCCTGCTATGTCCCTTATTGATAAATATGAGCTGCCATCTTATCTTAAACAGAGCTTAGAGTTAACGAAGATGATGATTGAAAGTACCTTTAGCAAAGATCCTGATAAGCAAGAAGGATTGGGTAAGTGGTTCTAAAGAACTTTCTTTAAAAAAGAAA
>JAHJRB010000119.1 GCA_018831025.1 Nanobdellota archaeon
CCTGAATGGACCCATCCAAAAACAAAAAGATTTTATGGAAAACTCCAAGCATGGGAAGCAGGAATGTATATCCTAGCTTATAGATCTTTATTAGAAAAAAAAGTTTTAATCTAACAAACTTAATATCTTATCCAGTTTTCTATTTATCTCATCCAATCTATCATTGTTTCCTGAACGATTACTAGAACGATCATTTTTACCAAAGCAATCATCACAATAAACAGGTTTACCAGGAGTTGGTTTAAAAGGAACCTCACAGCTTTTACCGCATTTATCACAAACTACTTTAGTCATCTCACCAAGATTCCTATCTCTAGATCTGAAGTCTCTTCTTTTAGGTCTATCAGAATCTCCTCTATCAAATTCTCTTCTTTTAGGTCTATCAAAACTCCTTCTATTATTGAATTCTCTCATTTTAGCTCCTTCATTTTTTTCTGGCAAGCTTTACAGTAAACTCTTTTAAATTCACTTTTAGGAACAGTAAATTTTTTTCTACACATAAAACAATCTTTTACCAGATTATAATTTACCATCGTTTATTCCTTCCATTATTATAATTGTTTCTACTTTTAAAACTAGTTCTTTTTCCAAAAGATTTCCTAAAACCATCTCTTCCATTAGTCCTACCCACAGAAGAACTCCCTCTCCCAAATCTATTACGCCCATTAATTCTAGGATTCCCAGAACTCACTTCTCTTGTAACAAAAGCTCTTTCAACTTTAGGAGTCTCCATCTTATCAATGGAAAAATTACGGTATTCGTTTATTAATCTTGAAAAATTATCAAAATCATACTCACATAGTAAATTAACTACTTTTCCAGATTCTCCAGCTCTTGCAGTTCTTCCAATTCTATGAACATAATCCTTAGGATCTTTAGGAATATCATAATTATAAATATGAGAAACATCTTCAATATGGAGTCCTCTAGCCGCAACATCTGTACAAGCAAGCACTTTAGCCTTTCCATCATTAAAGCTTTTAATAATCTGTGTTCTTTTATTCTGCTTCAATCCACCATGAATCGCTATTGCATTAATCTTATTCGCTCTTAAATTTCTAGTAACAAAATCAACCATTTTTCTGGAATTACAAAAAACCATAGCCAACCCAGAATTTTCTTCAAATAAATGTAACATTAAAGATATTTTAGCATTTTTATTTATGTTATAATAAACCTGTTTAAGCTTACTTGGATCTACATACTGAGTAGTCCTGATATCCAACGGTTGAATTAAATATTTTTTAGATAATAATTTTAATCTAGGAGGTATAGTTGCAGAAAATAAAAGAGTTTGTCTCTTTTTTGGACATGCGTTAATAATTTTCTCTATATCCACTATGAACCCCATATCCAGCATTCTGTCTGCTTCATCCAGAACCAATATTTTAATCGCAGAAAGATTAATTGTTTTCCTTCTATAATGGTCTAATAATCTTCCAGGTGTAGCAATAACTATGTCTGCTTTTCTTAAGTCTGTAGTTTGTTGACCAAGTCCTACTCCCCCATAAATAGCAATAATGCTTAGATTTTTTCTATAAGAAAATTCAATAATATTCTTTTTAACCTGCTCAGCTAACTCTCTTGTAGGTGTTAAAATAAGTGCTTGTAACCCTTTATCAGGTATTGTTTTTTCAATAATACCGCATCCAAAAGCCAAAGTTTTCCCCGAACCAGTTGAACTTTCCCCGATTACATCCTTTCCTTGGATTATATGGGGAATTATCTTTTCCTGAATCTCAGTAGGAACCTCAAATCCTAATCTTCCAATAGCGGTTAATAATTGGCTACTTAGTCCGAACTCTTCAAATTTATTCATTGTATATCCAGCACTTAAAAGAAAAAGCGAAATATTCGTTTAAAATAAGTGCTCTCTCATCAATTATGCTACGTTTACTATTGATTTTTACCCTTTTTAAACTTTTGTTTCTTCAGTTTTTTAGATTTTTTCTTAACAACCAAAAACAAAGAAGTAAGCAACCCCAATAAAGAAATTACAAACATTATAACAAATAATATTCTGAATCCATATCTATCAGCTAAAAATCCTCCTGATGCAGCTGCTACTCCTATCACAATCCAAGCCATAGATTCCCACATTCCCCATTGAGAAGCAAATTTCCCTTTATCTAAATGTTTAGAATACAACCCATCATAAGCCGGAGTTCCAACAGCGCTTCCCAATCCGAATATAATTTGAACAATAAATAAATGCCAAGGTTCTCTAATTAATAAATAACCAAAATATCCAATACAACTTAAACAATAACCAAAAAC
>JAHJRB010000026.1 GCA_018831025.1 Nanobdellota archaeon
CTCTCATAACTCTCATAAGTAAACACAGTATTAGGATTACCTTCTATTATCCCATGAATCTCTTCTAATCTCATTTCTTTCTAAAAAATAATTATAAAAAGACCTTTAAAATATTTCTCTGTTGCAGAATATAAAAGATTTTAGCCTATTTTTCTGTCTTATATACTACAACCTTTTTAAAAGACTATTTTAAAACATAACAATATTTAAATATTACAATATGTTTCTAAAATAAAAACAAGGGGGTTTGTAAATGGTAAATAAGAAACTATTATTCTTAGGAATATTTCTTTTAATGATTAGCGGTGTTTTAGCAGTTAGCTTGACATATTTTGGACAAATAACATCCACGGTAAATGTAAATCGTGCTTTGACAGTTACTGGTGGAAACTGTAATGAAGCTGGAGTTTGCACTGAAACTTTACCAGGTATTGCTGGAGGAGAATCAGTAACTTCAGAGGTATATACTATTAACTCACAAACATCTGTAAATGCTCCTATTCAAATCTCAACAAGTGTAGATCCAAGTGAAGAAGGGATAGCTACAAATATTGAATATAGCTTATTCGCACAAGGGGACCCAGCAGGTAGTGAATCAAGAATATTTATAAGGGGGGAAGATGTCGGAGTGTTCACACTTAATGATTTAAATACAATTAGTTGGGATACTAATGCCATTCTAGGATATTTGCCCCATATAGATGTATTGATAGATACAGATGGTGATGGTATAAAGGACGATGCTTTAGTATTTGAATACGCTAAAGCGACTGTCGCGAATTGTGATAATTCTCCTTACCCAACCGGAAATTTAACTACATTCTATGATAAAGGAAATATAAGCGAGGCAACATATGCTTGGTTAACTACAGGTGACGCAGGACCTTGCTCAGGAAGTCCAACATTCTTCTGGCATAGTTTAGCTGATTGGAAGGCTGGACAAACAAATCAAAACGGAAAAAATATCAATGGAGCTACTCCTGTAAAAGGATTCGACTTAGAAGTAGATAGTTGGATAGAAGAAAGTTCAGCAAGGGTAAGTGGTATATTAATTAATGGAAATGCTGTAGATATAACAATAAAACCAGCGGGAACATTAGATTTTTATACAGTCACTAACTTTGATGTAGATAGCTACGGAGAATACGAGTTAACAACAACAGTGACCCCACAATAATGAAAAAAATTTTCTTTTTTTTATTTTTTGTATTTTTAATTAGCTTAAGCTATGTTCTATCTATTTCTGGAGGAGAATCTCAAATAATATATCAAGAAGATTGCTATGTGGCATTTGTAAATATAACTGCATCTCAAACAATAACAACGGGAGAATTTTTCTTAAGCCCGAATTGTATCTTTGATCAACAATGGATTTACAATTGCACATGTGAACAAAATATAATACTTTATACAAAAATAAACACAATTAATGAATATAACGCAACAGTTAACATATGGAAAGAAGCTAGTGAACTTCAAGAAGTAAATGCGGTATCAAATGCGTTAACATATAGTATCTTACTAAATGGAAACTCAAATAAAGATATTATAATGGGAGATTTAAAATTGCATACATCATTACCTGGATCCACAGCAACAATTTCTTGGATTTCATCAGATAACAGCAGAATTAATTCCACCGGATCAGTAAAAAGACCTTTAGTGGGACAATCAGATACCCAGGTTAACCTAACTGCTACAATAACAAAGAATACTGCTTCAGCAACAAAAACCTTTACATTCACAATAAAAGCACAGGTTCCAACCTCAACACCCAATCCAGAAGGGAAAGTTGAAGTTAATGAAACATCCACTGAAGTAATTATAGATGAAAATAATATAGATGATTTGAAATTAATCGAAGTTAATGAAACTGTTTCAGAAAATGAAGTGGTTACTCTTAATCTTGCTACATCGATACAAACAACAGTAGATGGAACAAAAAAAGAAATAACCCTTGGAGGAAATAACCTAACATTATCAAGAAAAGGATCCACTTCAACATTAGAATATAAAGTAGAAATACCGTCAGGGACTAATATCCAAGCAAACTCTGATTGGAATGGATTAATAACAATTCCTACAGTTAAAGTTACCCCATCTGCAACAGTTACTGGAACCGCACAAGTTACAATTGAAGTGGGCAGTAATGCAGTTAAACTAATCTTTGATAAAGCTACTAAAATTACAATTCCAGGACAAGCGGGTAGAAACGCAGGATATATTTTTGATGGAGTATTTACTGAAATCCCTGCATGCACTGCCCCACAATTACTAGATCCAGATACCTTAGACCCAGAAAAAGATTGTTACATCACAATTGGACCAGACTTAATTATCTGGACAAAGCACTTTACTGAATTTGTCTCATACATCCCCACTCCAGCTCCAACTACGACTACAAGTACTGGTGGAGGTGGAACTGCAACAGCAACAGGAGCAGGAATAGAATATACAGTTTCATCTACAGAAACAAATATCAAAGCTCAGGAAGGAGTAACAAAAGTTTTCAGCTTCGATAATATAAATAAGCATACAATAACATTTAATTCAATTACAGAAAACTCAATAACAATTACAGTAGCTTCCACTCCTCAAACTTTAACATTAAATATCGGAGAAACATCTAACTTAGATTTAGATAATAACGGAAGAAAAGATATCTCAATTACATTAAATAATATAGGTAATAAAATAGCAGATGTTACAATTAAATTATATGAAGAGACTCCAATTCAAAAATTATTTACCCCTACAACCCCTGAAGAAACTCAGGAAGGATTAGAAACAATTACAGGGGAAACAGTTGCAGGACCATCTGGATTTGGAGCAATCACAGGTAATGTAGTAAGTACTGGAAAAAGTGTATTAACCTCAAAACCAGCTAAAATATTCTACACTGTTTTAGTAACAGCAGCTGCAATATTCTTAGTAGTAGTAATTATAGTTCAATCAGGCGGAATCTACGGAATAAGAAGAAAAGTTAAAAAATATCGCCCTAAAGCAGATTATTATTAACAATACATAAATTGCATTTTCCAAAACATAAATACTTATATAGTAACAGCTTTATTTTTTAACAAGAGGTTGGTATTTATAAGGTTTGGTCCTTAAAAATGCAAAAAAAAAGAAAGGTAAAAATATTTGTAATTTTAACCATCCTTTTAGCATCTTTATTCTTTTTGAATTCTGAAAAAGATGAAACTATAACCTACGGATTAGTTAGTATCACTGAACAAAAAACAACTCCAGAAGTACTAGAACAATTAGAAACTTCCACTGAAGAAACTATGGAATTATTAATTAAAACAACAAATAACAATAAAGTAAAAAATACTATTATTTCTAAGGGTGGGAAAATAAAAAGAATAACTAAAAATTATATTTCTATAGAAATTCCAGCAAATATAATAAATGAAATAATAGAAGTTCCTGAATTAGAAAAAATATATCCAAATAGAAAGTACAGCATGTTAGACAGCATTTCTCAAATAAATGCAAACTTCGTAAACAACTTAGGTTTTCAAGGAAACGGAATTAAAATAGCAGTTTTAGATACAGGAATTGATTCTCATGATGCATTAAAAGATAAAATAGCAAATGAAAAAGCATTCACAGGTGAAAGCCATATTAATGATATTAATGGACATGGTACCCATGTTGCAGGAATAATAACAAGTATAGCACCAGAAGCATCTTTACTAAATGCAAAAGTTCTAGATGATAGTGGTAATGGATACACAGATACAATAATAGCAGGAATAGAGTGGGCTATTGAAAATAATGCA
>JAHJRB010000120.1 GCA_018831025.1 Nanobdellota archaeon
GAAATTAGTTTGAGTGAATGCTGAAGTGACATATGTCATGGTACTATACACGGAAATTAGTTTGAGATAAACTTAAATATTAGTTTTACAATATATTCTTTAAAGAGGTGATATTTAAATGATGGATTTTACCGGAATGTTTGGGAAAGTCATTATGGGTAGCAGATTTGGTTTAATGTCTGAAAGCAGTTGGTTAACTTGGAGTCCAGTAACTTTAGTTGTTGTAGTTGTTTTAGGGGTATTTTGGTTATGGATGCTAGTAGACTGCTTGAAAAGAAATTTTAAGAAAGACAATGAAAAATTAGTATGGGTAATTGTTTTGCTTTTTGCTCATCTAATCGGTGCTTTTTTGTATTACTTCATTGTAAAAGCTAAGAAAAGATAATTACCTATGGAGATAAATAAACTCCATTTTTTCTTTATTTTCTAGCTTAAGGAAGCCAAGCCTTTCCGCTTGCACTATCTCGTTTTCATTTACTTTAGTTATTGCTTCTTCTGCTAAACCCTTTATTAATTTATTATTATCCATTAAGACTTTAACTTTAACATTATTTGAGTTAGCTGGGAGCCAATGTATCATTTTAGCTTCTAATCTTGGATCTTGGGGTTCGCTTACAAATTCTCTGTCTTTAATGTTGTATAAATGCATTAATCTGTAAATCTTATTCTTCTTGAATTTTTCTTCAAAATAAAATTCTCCGTCTGTGTAAAATTTTCTTCCTCCTAATCTAATTCCGGGGTAGAGATCTAACTGAATATCTTTTTTAATTGCTTTTTTTATCTTCATTTTTTTATAGGGTTCTAGGATGAAAAAATATCTGTCTGCTTTTGGGTCTATTAAATCCCTGTTAAATGAATTAATGCTTTTGAAAAAATCTTCTTTGCTTACAACTTTATCATTTTCTGTAATTCCTACTTCTTCTGCATATTTTAATAATGCTTCTGGCTGATAACCGCGGCGTTTTAAAGCTTGTAAAAATGGCAGTCTTGGATCATCCCAGCCAGTTCTTTTACCTTCTCTAATAAATCTTGCTGCTAAAGTTTTGCTTACTTTCATATCTGAAAAATTAATACGGCCCACATACATATTTTTAGCCATTTTCCATCCAAAATAATCATACAAATATTTTTGGCGCTTTTCATTATCTATATGTTCTTTTGCTCTTATTGTTGCAGTTATTTTCATCTCATGGTCATCAATAGCAACACTAAAATTCATTAAAGGCCAGACCCTATATTTTTTTCCTTGTCTTGGATGAGGTTTTTCTACTACTCTAAATGCAGGCCAATCCCTCATAGCAGGATTTTTATGTGTTATATCTGTTTTTATTCTCATAACAGCTTCTCCTGGTTTAAAGCTGCTGAACATTGCCTTCCATCTTTCTAATTGGATAGAAGGTTCTAAGTCTCTGCAATGGCAGGCTATCTTATTATTAAGTTTAGACCTAGCATCTTCTGGATTGCAAGTGCAGATATAAGCATGGTCCATTTCTAAGATTTTTTTTGCGTATTTATAATAAATTTCTAAACGATCGGATTGTACTGGGAAACTATCTACATTATTACTTGTTAGCCAATTTGCATCTTGTTCTATCAATTTATAGGATTCTGGCATAATGTTGCCTGGATTTGTGTCTCCTATGCGTACGATTAATTTTCCATTATTTTTTTTGCATAATAAATAATTTAATCCTAATACATAAGCATGGCCTATATGTAACGCTCCACTTGGACTCGGTTCAACTCTCATTACTAAATTTTTAATATCTAATTTAGGGATGGATTCTTTTCTCTTTGCTGTTTTTTTTTCTAATAATTTTGGGTCTAAAGAAATTAATTTAGTTTTTTGCTCTTCTATGTTTAGTTTATTTACTTCTGTTACTGTTTTAAATATCTCTTTAGAAATTTCCTTAATTTTTGATTTTAAAGATGGATCGACTTGGAGAAGTTTTCCTATAATAGCTCCTGGATTTGCTTTTCCATTGTAATAAATAGCGTTTTGTAAGACATATTTAAGGATTAAGTCTTTTTCCATAGTCTAATAATTATTAGTTATATTTAAATAATTTACTTATTAAATAAAATTAAAATGTATAATAGAAATGAATCTAGAAATGGAAGATTTGTGAGATATATGGTTCGGGGCATTGTAACTACCCTTGTTGTTTCCGGTATTTACACTGTGGCTGGTAATATAATCCCCGGAATTATTAAACATAATGAGGGTAATATAGAAAACATTGTTGAACAAAATGGAAACCCTGAAAGTATTGAATAGGAAGAAAATAAAGGAAATATTAAACACTTTAAAAGAGAGATATGGATTTAACGGCAAATTAGATTATGTTTTTTTTATAAATTCTAAAGGGAAAATATTCTTATTGAGTAAAAAGTTTAAAGACTTAGATAATAGTAAATTAAACATAAATTCTTTAGGGCTTTATTTTGGGACTGTAAATGGGAAGGAGATTAGATTAAGCGTGGAGGGAAGCCAGTTAATTGGAGATAAAAGCAGTAAAAACATTATTAATTTAAATGATAAGGAATTGAGAGAATGGTTAACTGGAGAAGATTTAAGCTTTAAAAATAAAGAAAATGGATTTGTTTTAGTAAAAAATGAAAAAGATTTTTGTGGCTGCGGGAAAATAGTAAGCAATAGATTATTGAATTTTGTTCCAAAGGAAAAAAGGGTTAATATAATTTAATTTTTTCATTACAATAAACTATATAAATCAAGTTTCTGTAAGATTTTTTATGAATATAGAAGTTATAGAGTCATTTAACAGATTTGCTGAGCAATATGCGGATTTTACTTTTAGCAATAACCTGCTTCAATATGAATTAAACAGATTTATTTCTTTGATGCCTAAAAATGGCAAGATATTAGATTTAGGTTGTGGAAGTGGAAGAGATGTGCAGTATTTTATTGATTA
>JAHJRB010000027.1 GCA_018831025.1 Nanobdellota archaeon
CTCTTACTTTTTCCCCAAATTGGGTACCTCCTGGCTCTCTCGTACTTATAACTTCTATCCCTGCCATCGCACAAGGCGGACTTAAATACTCTTTAGAAATTCCTGTTTGAGTTGTATGCCCGCTTCCGTCAATCCCTTCAAAAGTTATTAACACTCCTTTATTATCTTTCTTCATAAGATAAATTATTTTTTAGCTTCTTTTTAAACATTTATTTCTTTAATCTTATATTTTAGAATTACTTCTTCTTACTAAGCGGAATCCTAGTATATTTTTTGCATTCCATACAGTAAATAACAACTCTGGATTTATGTATTCTTACTCTTGCATTAACCCCGTTTTTAAGAAACCTATAACAGTGCTTGCAATACTGCCTTTTATATTTCTTAGGCATTTTTAATTGCAATTTCATAGCTATTTTTCTAGCTATCTCTACATATCTATTGCTTAATTTTTTATTTTTCTTAAAAATTTTATCAGCTTCTTCAAATAATTTTTTTATTCTTAGTTTAGCAATTTGAACTGACATTATAAATTAAAAATAGATTAATTTGTATATAAATCTTTATAAAAGTAGGATATTTAAAAAAATAAATGCCAAGGCCATCTAAAATAGATTATTATTTAGACATAGCAGATTCTGTTTTAAAAAGGGGAACATGTTTAAGAAGAAACTATGGAGCAGTTATAGTAAAAAATGATCAAATAGTAAGCACAGGTTATACAGGATCTCCAAGAGGAATGCCTAATTGTATTGATGTAAAAGAGTGTAAAAGAGAAAAAAAAGGAATTGAGTCAAGCTCTAATTATGAATTATGTAATAGCGTCCATGCAGAAATGAATGCAATAATCCATGCTTCGAGAGAGGCAATGTTAGGTGGTGTTTTATACTTGTCAGCTGGGGATGCTAAAACAAATGAAATAATAGATGCAGAACCTTGTAAAATGTGTAAAAAATTAATAATAAACGCAGGGATTAAAGAGGTTATAGCAAAAACAAAGGATGGAAATATTAATATATTCAATGTGGAAGATTGGATAAGAAAGGGATTTATATTTCCTAAATAAAAATTATTTAAAATATTTCATTATTCCTTCCCAATTATTAACTCTAACAACACCTTCTGGAGTTTCCTGTCTATTCCAGGGCTGGTCTAATAATACAACTTTAATTCCTCCCTCTCCACATTCTCTGGCATATTCTAAAGAATCTTCTACTAAAACATCTACACTTGAACTTTTACAATAATCAACTTTTTTTGGACTATTACCAAAATCAACATAATTATTACGTGAAAAATAAATCTCAGAAATATCTGGAAAATATCTTTCTATCCAATTCCTAGTTAAATTTTTTAATCTCCTAGGTCTTGAAGTAATACTTATCAAACCGTTTTCTGGATTATTTCCTAATCCTCTAATACCTTCAACAGCCCCTTCCATAGGTCTTAAATTAAAAAAATAAGGACTATGTAAAAAACTCCACATCTTTCCATATGCCCCACCATTACTCCCTCCCCAAACCTCACTAAATCTATAACTATGAAAATCTTTTTTCTTCAATTTAGTCCCATATCTATCATTATGAAATCTAGCTAAAGCAGGAACTAAATCTGCTAAAACATCATCTATATCTAAAGCAATTAACATAATTTATCTTTAAAAATTTGAGTTTTTAAACAATTTATATCCTCTAGAATATATATCTATATAAATAAGTTAATATTTCTTAATACAACATATTGTTATATAAAAAATAATGTATACAATATATTGTGGTGACATGCATGAAATGCCCATTCTGCGACAACAAGGAAACAAAGGTTATTGATAAGCGAGATTTAGATGATTCTACTAGAAGAAGACGTGAATGTTTGAGCTGTAAAAAACGTTATACTACATATGAGAAAATAGAGACTCAAAAATTAATAATACAAAAGAAGGATTTGAGACGAGAAAACTTTAATAAAGAAAAGCTTAGAATCGGATTATTAAAAGCATGCGAAAAACGTCCGATTCCAATTGAAAAAATTGATCAAGTTGCAGACAGAATAGAAGCGCAGCTTTTACAATTAGGAAAAAAAGAAATTCCAAGTAAAATAATAGGAGAAAAAGTCATTAAAGAATTAAAAAAATTAGACAAAGTTGCTTACATAAGATTTGCATCTGTGTATAGAGACTTTAAAGATGTTAATGATTTTAAAAAAGAACTAAAAGATTTGAGGTGATGAACAAATGAGTATATCTAGAATTAAAAAAAGAAATGGTACATTAGCCGATTTTAAACAAGAAAAAATAACAGAAGCTGTTCTTAAAGCAATCCAAGCAGTTCATCCAGATGGAGATGAAAATAGAAGGGCTGCAGAAAGAGTAAGTGATAGAGTTGTAGCCGATTTAGGAGTAAGATTTGGAACAGAGGGGAGTAGTTTTTATCCAACTGTAGAACAAACTCAAGACATGGTAGAAACAACCCTAATGAGATCGGGTCATGAAGATGTTGCAAAAGCATTTATCCTTTACAGGGAAAATCATACAAAAGCTAGAGAATCACGTGGTTTTGAAGCAGACTTAGAAGTATATCTCAATAGAATGATCGGAGGCTATATGGGGGATGAAGACTGGCAAGTAAGAGAAAATGCCAACGTTGGAGCAATAACATTTCAAGGTTTAGCCGCCCATATTTCTGGAGAAGTATTAAAAAAATGGGGATTAGGAAAATATAGAGAGAGAGATCCAAGAATAGAAGAATTCCATAAGAAAGGAAAAATGCATATACATGATCTTGCTTATGCACCAATAGCATATTGTGCAGGTTGGTCATTAGATGATTTACTTAGAAGGGGCTTTGGAGAGGTTCCAGACCGAGTCCAATCATCTCCACCAAAACACCTAGGGACAGTAATAAATCAAATGGTTAATTTCACTGGAACTATGCAGGCAGAATTTGCAGGAGCACAAGCATTTTCTTCAGTAGATACCAGATTAGCTCCATTTGTTAGAGCAGATGGATTAGATTTCAAAGGAGTTAAACAGAATATGCAAAGTCTAATTTATGGACTAAATGTTCCATCAAGATGGGGCTGGCAAGCACCTTTCTCTAACCTTACTTTTGATTTAATAATCCCTGAAGATCTAAGAGATCAAAGAGCAGTAATAGGAGGAGAAGAAATTGATTCTACTTATGGAGAATATCAAGAAGAAGCAGATATGATTAACAGGGCTTTTTTAGAGGTTATGAGAAAAGGAGATAAAAATGGTAGAATTTTTACTTTCCCAATTCCAACATATAATCTTACAAGAGATTTTGATTGGGATAATGAAACCGCCGATTTACTATTTGAAGTAACTGGAAAATACGGCACACCGTATTTCCAAAATTATGTTGGTAGTGATTTAGACCCAGCCTCAATAAGGGCAATGTGTTGTAGGTTAAACCTAGATCAATCAGAATTAATGAAGCGTCCTGGAAACATTTGGGGTCCAGGAGATTCAACTGGGAGTGTTGGGGTAGTTACAATAAATATGAACAGACTAGGTTATGAAGCCCAAACAGAAGACGAGTTTTTTAATCAATTAGGAGAAATTATGGAAGTAGCTAAAATTTCCCTAGAAACTAAAAGAGAAATTGTGGATAAAATGCTTGAAAATGATTTTATGCCTTACACAAAATCTTATTTGGGGCATTTCGATAATCACTTCTCAACAATAGGGCTGTGTGGAATGCATGAAGCTTGCTTAAACCATTTAGGGGAAGGAATAGGAACAGAAGAAGGAAGAGACTTTACCATAAGGACTCTAAATTTTATGAGAGAAAAAGTAAGGCAATTCCAAGAAGAAACAGGACATTTATACAATCTAGAAGCGACACCAGCAGAATCCACCTCTTATAGACTTGCAAAGTCAGATAAAGAAACCTATCCCAACATAAGGACAAGTGGAAACGGAACTCCTTTTTTAACGAACTCAACACAATTAAATGTGGGCGCCACTACCGATGTAGTTGAAGCATTAGAACACCAAGATAGAATCCAACCACTGTATACTGGAGGAACTATTTTCCACACATTCATACCAGAAGCAATTGATGGACCAAGTGCAAAAAGACTTGTAAGAAAGATAGCAGAGAACACACATTTGCCTTACTTTAGCATTACTCCAACATTCAGTATTTGCCAAGACCACGGTTATTTGAATGGAGAGCAAGAAGCATGTCCGAATTGTGGTGGAGACACAGAGATTTATAGCAGAATTGTTGGTTATTACAGACCCCTAACCAATTGGAATCCTGGAAAAAGAGCAGAGTTTAGAGAGAGAACACCTTATGTGGAGGGAACAAAATGAGGTATGAATTATTTACATACCCTCACTGTGGTAAATGTGATGAAATAAGAACCCTATTAAGTGAAGCAGAAATAGAAGGACAAGAATATGATTTAAGTTCTAGAGAAGGCACAACAGAAATTAAAGGGGTCTATCCCAAAATAAGAGATAGAGTACAAAGAGACGCCAACGGAATAAAAACTCCTCTTATCATATTAAAAGATAATGAAGGAAAGATTATAGGGGTTGTCCAAGATAAAGAAGGTTTGATAGCATGTCTATCAGGGGACTAGAAAAGTTTACAACATTAGACTATCTCGGCAAAGATTCTGCCGTGGTTTTTTTTAGTGGATGCAATTTTAGTTGCCCCTATTGTCAGAATCCAGATTTAGTTGGAAATGATTTGCCAGATCTTAATGAAGAAGAAGTCATACAATTCTTAGAAAGAAGAAAAAAATGGTTAGATGCAGTAGTAATTAGTGGAGGAGAACCAACATTAGATCCAAATTTACCGGGTTTTTTAAATAGGGTTAGAAGTTTAGGATATGCTACAAAAATATTTACAAACGGCTCAACTCCAGATACCCTAGAACAACTAATCCCTTTATTGGATTCAATATCAATGGATGTTAAAGGACCCTTAGACAGATATCCTGAAATTACTCAAAGTAGAATACATCCAGAAAATGTAGAAAGAAGCACAAGAATTGTTAGAGATTCCAGACTTGATTATGAATTTAGAACAACAATCTTACCAGACCTAATTGTTAAAGAAGATTTATTAAAAATAGCTAATTGGTTAAAAGGAAGCCAAAGATATATTTTACAGAATTTTAATTCAAAAGTCCCAGTATTAGACCCTTCATATCAAGAAAAACAAGGGTATACTAAAGAACAAATGGCAGAGTTTAAAGAACTATTAAGTCCTTATTTTGGAGTTGTGAAAACTCTTTAGCCCATAAACTACTAACAGATGCTAATACTCTGCTTTTATTAACAGCCAGTCGATAAAGCATATCATTCTACAGGATTTCCATTCCTATTTATTCTTTCAAATCCAGTATATGTATGTTTACTAAAAGCAGTTACTCTCGCAGGCATATTTGGGTCTTCCACAACACGAATATTCTCTCCATCATAACCAACAACCCTTCCCCCAATCGGTCCGCTAGTAGTGTTAATATGAACATAGTTATTCTCAGTATCAATCAAAGCACATAATTCTCTAACTTTTCTCTCATGCGCTGCTCTTGCATCCTGTATTCTTTGTGCTTCTTCAACACTTGTTTCAACAGGTTTTCCATTTCTATTATACACTTTCATTTATTCCTTTAAAACACCTATATCTTTTACTTTATCTCTCAGATATAAATGCTTTAAAAGCTTTTTTAAGAAGTCTAAGACATAAGGATTCTCTCTTTTTAGCTCAATATAAACCCTATTTCCCTGTTTTTTTAATTCTTTATTTTTATATTTTTCCTTAAACTTTTTCAAGTGCTCTTCTTCTTTTACAGGAGGCCCAAAATGCTTATATTTTTTAGGTAGAGTTTTATTTTTCACAAAATACCAGAACAACGCATGTTTATTCCATTCCCAATTGTAATCATCTATTTTATATCCTTCTTCTTTTAATCTTTTAGCAATAAATTCAAATGATTTCAGCAGCTTGCTTCCAACAACATCATTTTTTCCTTTTAATGGGATTGCTTTTAAAATAACTGCCCCTTTTAAATCATCTAGACTTACTTTTTTTCTAATAAAAAATTCTCTGCTAGGATTTCTATTAAATTCTTTAGCCAGCTCTATAAATTTATTAAATTTATTTTCACTTAAAGCAGCTGAAGTATTTCTATCATGCTGTACAGGATCAATTACAATTAAGGGACTTTCTTTACTTTTATTCAACCCGTCAAAATGTTTCTCAACATCAATTATTTGACCTTTTTTCCAGTTAACAGCTTCTTTCATTAACTTGCTAAAACTCTTATAGTAAATAGTTAGAATCTCTAATGTATAACCGCTAAAACCTTTAATGTAACTCTCTGCTCCGTATATATTATTAGCCTTACAAAAAGCCTTAGTTAATCTTATTTGGTCCAATATTTTTTTATTTGCTCTTTTACTGACCCATTTGCTATGCAAAGGACTAACATCAGTTATGTTAACTGCATTTTTAGCTTTGTTAATATTAATTATAGGGACAATTTCAAAAGTATATGGCTCTTTTCTAATCTGAAAATAATCCCTGCTGCCATGCACTTTTCTAATCCCAGAAATCTTATTTATATCTCCTAAATTTTTTAATCTCTTTTCTAATATACTACTAATATCTTCTTTTTTGTATTTTTTATTAAACATAACAAAAATATCAATATCATGGTCTCCTTTTAACCACGTGTTTTTTGCCACACTTCCCCCTAAAATCGCCTTTCCTTCTTTATTTAATTTAGAATTTAACTTCTTAATAAAAGCACCAGCTGTATTCAAAAGAGCTTTCTTTTCAGTATTATCCGGGGTTATATCCCTCAGTACTGTTAACATAATTTATTAAAATTCAATTAA
>JAHJRB010000004.1 GCA_018831025.1 Nanobdellota archaeon
AAAAATTTGCGGGAGACAGGATTTGAACCTGCGTAGACACTAAGTCACTAGGTCCTAAGCCTAGCCCATTTTCCGCTCTGGCACTCCCGCGTCACACTTTAAAGAAAAGTGGAGTCAAAAATAGATAAGATAATTTGGTTTAAAAAAGTTTTTATATTAGTTAACACTAATGCTTCTATATGGGAGCTATAACAGATTTAATTGAGCTATTAATTGGGGTTGTTGTATTACCTAGAGCAATTCTTTTTGGCTGGATTTTATTTGCAGCTTCTTTTGGTTTGATTAATGTTTTCTTATCATTAATTGCTCAGATTTTAATTTTAGCTGTCTTAGTTTACCTTTTTTTTAATTTTAGAAGACTTATTGCTTATGGACTTATTATTGCAATCTTAGGAAATATACTAGATTTTTTAATTAATTTTATCGGTTTTAGTTTAGTTTAATTATTTTTTCTTTGAAGTGTTTCTTTTATTCCAGGAATACCTTCTTAATTTAGAAGAGTTACCAAAGCCACAGCTAGAACAATGTTTTTTGCTTGCATGGTAAGTTGGCTTGCCGCAGCGTCTACATCGGATGTGAGTCTTTCCGCTAGACTTTTTTCCCATAGAAGGGGTTCCTTTTGTCATTTTTATTCAACTGAAGGAGAAATTAATATTATTGTGTCCCCACGTACAAATAAGTTGCCGAGTTTTCTTATTAACTGGCCGTCTTGATGTTCTTCAGCTTCTTCTAGTACAGTGTTGATATGAACGTCAAATGCTTTTAATTTACCTATAATTGTTTTTCCGTTCTTAAGTTCAAGCATAACTTTCTTATTACGGGCTTCATTTAATGCGTCTAATGGTCTTAATGCTTCCATATTTTTTACCCCCTAAAATATACTATGAATTAAAAAGCGAAAGTATTTAAATGTTTTTTTATCCTTCTAAAGAGTAAAATGGCAGTATCCCAATACAGATCAAAAAGAAAAGTAAGTGGCGGAGTTTATATTAGACTCAGGAAGAAAAGAAAATTTGAATTAGGAAGAGTTTTTAGAGAAACTAAGGTTGGAGAGACTAAGAAAAAAACTTTAAGAGGAAAAGGCGGAGCTGTAAAAACTACTTTGTTAAGGTGCAATGTTGCTAATATTTTTGACGGTAAAAAGTATAAAAAAGCAAAAATAACTTCTGTAATTGAGAATAAAGCTAATAGGCACTTTGTTAGAAGAAATATTTTAACTAAAGGAGCTGTTGTAGAGACAGAATTAGGAAAAGCTAAAGTTGTTAGTAGACCTGGACAAGAAGGAACTATTAATGCTGTCCTTGTGGAAAAGTAACTGATTCTATTTATATTATTTTAGAAACATTTAAATACCCCATTTTGTAGTTATTTATAAAGCTTATGTTGGGGGGTTTAAAATGGCAGCAAGCACTTATGTTAAAAAATGTCCAGAGTGCGGGGGTATAAATTTAAGCCTGAATAAGGACAGAGGGGAGATTATCTGTAAAGATTGTGGATTAGTTATCGAAGAAAAGATGATCGACTTCGGTCAAGAGTGGAGAGAATTTGATTCTGATCAAGCTGCTTCCAGAAGAAGAACTGGAGCTCCTATGACTTATTCCGTAGATAGTGAAGAACCAATTGTTATTAAAAAAAATAATAAAATTAGCATTGTTAAAATTGGAAAATTTGTTGATGAGCTATTAGCTGAGAGGAATAGTTTTATTAGGAAAGAGGGAAATGTAGAGTATGTTCCTATTGAGGATTTTGAGTGTGTTGCATTTGATAAAAATAATGAAATTAAATTTAAAAAAATAAGTGAAGTTTCTAGACATACTTGTGATGAAGTATATGAAATCTTATTGGAAAGCGGGAAAAAAGTTAAAGTTACTGGGAATCATAGTTTATTTGGTTTTGAGAATAATGAAATAAAATCCATTAAAGTAAGTGAGCTAAAGGAAAATGATTTTGTTATTGCTCCTAAAGAGATTCCCTTAATCGAGGAAATTAAAGAATTGAATATTTTAGATGAATTTATAATTTTAGGGAAGAAATATCCTTCGCTATATTTAAGAAATTTTTCTGATGAAAAGTTATTCGAGAAATTAAAAAAATTAGATAACGAAGTATTGAAAGGAAGAATTAAGAATTGGAAGAGGTATAATACAATCCCTTTATGGATTTTTAATGAATTTTCTAGAGAGGTTAACATTTATGACTATTGTTTAGAAGATTGTAGTATTGGTATTTACAGTGGAAGATCTGAATTACCTTTGAAAATAGGTTTAAATAAAAACTTTATGAGGTTATTGGGTTTTCTTGTTGCTGAGGGGAACATAAGGGAAAATCATGTAGTATTTTCTTTTGGAAGTCATGAAGAAGATTATATTAGAGAAATTAAGGATACTATGAAAAATTTCTTTAAAGTTAGTGATTCTGTTTTTATTAAAGATACTTCTGCTGTTCAGATACAGTTCAATAGTAAACTTTTGAGTATTTTGTTTAGAGATATTTTAAAAACCGGCGCAAATGCACATCTGAAGAGAGTTCCTGAATTAGTTTATTCTGTTCCTAAAGAACTCAAAGAAGAGTTTTTGAAGGCTTATGTACAAGGCGATGGAAGCAAGGTAATTATCGATCATGAAGGACTTAGACCTGATGTTTGTATAGCTACTAATTCTGTTAGTGAAGATTTAACTAATGATTTTTTGTTATTGTATTCCCAATTAGGGATTCATGCAAATTATCAAGAAGCATTTATTAAGGGAAAGGTTATGAAAAAAACAGGACAATATATTTCCGATACGGTGAGTAAAAGAGCTTTAATTAAAAATCCGGATAGTGCATATAATCTTGGTTTCTTGAAAGATAAACCTAAAGAAAATAAGGGCAAAGGTGCTATTGAGACTTTTGTACCAGTTCCTGAAAAATATAAGAAAGAATGGAAGTATAGAAAAAGGATAAGGATCAATAGAGGTTTAGCATTAGACATAGCTAAGAAATATAACGATAATAAATTGATGAAGACTGCTAATGCACCTTTTTTATATCTAAGGGTTAAAAGTTTAAATAAAATGAAATCAAGTACTGGCTATGCATATGATTTAACCGTTCCTGGATATGAAAACTTTGTGGGGGGCAGAGGAGGAATATTCCTACATAATACTAAATATGACAGAGGTCTTGGGACTGATGTCGGCAGGAAATCTGATATTTATAGATTAGAAGGAAGAGATAGAAATAGATTCTTTAGATTAAGAAAATGGCAGCATAGAATTTCAACTGCTATTGAAAGAAACTTAAAATTAGCTTTAGCTGAATTAAAAAGAGTTTCTAGTTATTTGAAATTAACTAAAGCTGTTGAAGAAGAAAGTGCTAGGATTTATACATTAGCTGTTCAAAGAGGTCTTGTTAGAGGAAGAAGTATGGAAAGCGTAGTAGCTGGAGCACTTTATGCTGCATGCAGAAGACATGAAGTTCCTAGAACACTTGATGAACTAAGTGAAGCTAGTGGTATAGATAAAAAAGAAATTGGAAGAACTTATAGGTTTGTTACAAGAGAATTAGGAATTAGAATTTTACCTAGTAATCCAATAGATTATATTGCTAGATTTGCAACTTCCTTAAAATTAAGTGCAGATACACAAACTAAATCTGTTGAGATTTTAGAAAAAGCCCAGAATAGTGAATTAACTAGTGGAAGAGGTCCTACTGGAATTGCTGCAGCTAGTTTGTATGTAGCAGCGCTTATAAATAATGAAAAGAGAACTCAGAGAGAAGTTGCTGATGTTGCTGGAGTAACTGAAGTTACTATCAGAAATAGGTATAAAGAGTTACTTAAAAAACTTAAATTAGATACTAAGGTTAAAAAGAAAAGAAGATAAAATGTTTCAAGAAATGGATGAGATTATATCTGATGTAGGGTTTCCTGATGAAGTTTTATTAGCAATGGTTAAAAGTGATTCTAGATTAAGCAGAGAAGAAGCAGAGGCATATATTAGAGGATTAAGACAGGCTATAAAAGAAGGGATAAATCCTTTTAGAAATTATTGTTTATTACACTCTAGTTTGTATGGTGGAAGAACTGTTTTCACTTTAGGGAATTTTACAGATTATGGTTGGGAAAATTTTAGAGAAAGATTATTAAATTAAAATGAATAATGATTTATTAAAGGAAATTGCAGGTGAAGTTTATATGCCTGTATGTAATTCTGTTATGTCTCAAAATTCTGGATTATATGGAGAAGCTAATGTTTGTCATTCTCTTAATGCTTATTCTATTGAACTTGAAAGTGCTTTGTTTGATGATCGTGTCGCTTTAATGAGAAGTGATGATGCTAGATGTGTATCTTTAAGAGCATTTGCTATGGGTGACCATCATCGAAGAGATTATACCCCTAAAGTTAGGACTCATCTAGGTCTTTTAACTTTTGATGATTGGAAATTTATTTTTGAATATATTACAGAAATTAAATTTGAAATTGAAAATACCGAACCTGATGAAAAATTACCAGTAAATCAGACAGAGGTTATTAGACTTAGAGATGATTTTGAAGATTTTTTAGATAATATAAGAAACATTTGTCCTGAGAGGAGAAGTGTTATTTCAGTTAATTAAATTTTAATTTCCATAAAATCTTTTGCTGTTTTTGTGTTCTTGAAAACTTTTTTTGCTTCAGATTCTAATGGTTTTAGGTCTTTATATCTTTGAGAGAAATGAGTTAATATTAATTCTTTTGAGTTTGAATCCTTTGCTAATCTTGCTGCTAATTCTGCGGTTAAATGCTTTCTTTGTTTTACTAAGTTGCTAAATTCATTACCCCAAGTAGATTCCGAGATTAGTAAATCAGAGTCTTTAGCAATGATTAATGCGTTTTTACATGGGGCAGTGTCTGAAATGAAAGTAATTTTTTTACCTTTTATTGGAATTGTAGCTTTCTTTACTGTAATTTTTTTATCATTATAGATAATATCTTTTCCTTGTTGGAGTTTTCCTAATAATGGATGCTGTTTTAGGTTAAATTTTTTTAAATAATCTAAATTAATTTTTAATCTGTCATTTTCTTTAAAACTATAAGCTAAAGTTGGAGCAATATGATCTAAGGGAACTGATTCTAAAGAAAAGTTTTTATCTTTGTAGAAAATCCCTTTTGAAACTTCTTTAACTTCATATTTTGCTCTTTCTTCAAAAACTACACCACTTAGTATGTTTTTAAGATATTTTTTTGTTCCTTTTGGGCCATAAATTTGTAATGTTTTTTTATAATCATTAACTCCTAAATTTTGTATTAATCCTGGAATACCTAGAATATGGTCTCCATGCCAATGCGTAATTAATAATTTAGTTACTTTATTTGGAGAGATGCCAGCTAGTCTAAATTGTCTTTGAGTTCCTTCTCCACAGTCTATTAAAATACCTTCATTTTGGTACTGTAAAAAAATCGCTGAGTGATTTCTGGTCTTTGTCGGGATCATTGATGAGGTCCCTAAAAATGTTATCTTCATAATATACATTGTAAAAGAAAGGTTTTTTAAATACTTTTGTTTTAAATTTTAAATTATGCCTAAAAAGAAAATTGATGTTGAAAAAATTGAAATTAAGGAAAAAATAAATGCTGAGTTAGAAAGAGAAAGAGTTGTTGCTAATGTTTGTGATGAGGCTAATGTGCTGTATGATAAAAGCAGATTTGGAGAGAGAGTAGGAGAGAAATTTCAATATAGTTTTGTGGAAGGATTGTTTTTACTTGAAACTAAAAGAATGGATATAGTGGATAGTAAAAATAAAAAAATTAATTTTGATGATTTTGTTAAAAAAGCAAGAAGATATGAGAAGAACTTTTGGATTAGATATTGCGTTTTTAAGGATTTAAGATCAAGAGGGTATATTGTTAAAACTGCCTTAAAATTTGGTGCAGATTTTAGAGTATATGATCGGGGAGTTAAACCTGGAGATGATCATGCTAAATGGATAGTTTATCCTGTAAGTGAAACAACTAGTACTACTTGGTATGAATTTGCGGCTAAAAATAGGGTAGCACATAGCACCAGAAAGAATTTATTAATTGGGGTTGTTGATGATGAAGCAGAAGTGTCATTTTGGGAAGTTTCCTGGATAAGACCTTAATTTCTATATTAGACTATAATAAAGTTTTTATAAATAACTAATACTTTTTATATTAAATGGTGGATGTTGGTAAAAGAGATAGGGTTTTGAGTTTTGTTAAGGAAAAAGGGCCTGTTTTGCCTATTCAGATCTCTAAAGAGTTTAGTATTGATACTATGTTTAGTGGAGCGATGCTTTCTGAACTTGTTAATGAACGCAAGGTTTTTTCTACACAACATTTGAGAGTTGGAGGAAGCCCTGTTTATTATGCTCCTGGACAAGAAGCAAAATTAGAGAATTTTTTTAAATATCTTAATGAAAAAGATATTAGTACAATTACTACACTAAAAGAAAAGGGAATATTAGCTGATAAAAGTTGTAGTCCATTACAAAGAGTTTCTTATAGGATTGTTAAGGATTTTGCTAAAAGCATCGTCTTAAGGAAAGATAATGATGATAAAGAAGTTTTTTGGAGATATTATTTAGTTGATGAAGATGCTGCAAAAGAGAAAATACTAGAGATGGTTAACAAAGTTGAGAAGAAGCCTGATAAGCAAAAAACAGTTGAAGAATTTAAGGAAAAAATCAAGGTAGAAAAAGAACCTAAGATTGTTAAAGAAGTTGAAAAACCGAAATTAGAAGAGCCATTGCTAAGAGAAATTGAAGAAGATATAGTTAAAGAATATTTTAGGACTAATGGAATGACTGTTTGGGAAGAGAAAGTTATTAGAAAGAAAAAAGAGATAAATTATATTGTTAGTTTTGATTCTAGAATTGGTACTTTGAAGTTTTTTGTTAAATTTAAGGATAAAAAAAGATTAAACGAAGGGGATATTAGTCTAGCGTTTAATGATGCGGGGAACTTACCTTTGCTTTTTTTAAGTAAGGGAGATTTGAGTAAAACTGCTAAGAAATTAATAGATGAGAAGTTTAAAGGGGGAATAATCTTTAAAAAATTGAAATAGTAAGGTTTAAATATTACTCTTTTGAATTTTCTTTTAAAATGGGAAGAGTTAAAACCACTTTGGTGAAAAGAAGCGCAGAGGAATTTTTGGAGAGATATCCAGATAGATTCAAGAATAAATTTGAGGAAAATAAAAAAAAATTAAACGAAGTAGGGGATATAGAATCTAAAAAACTAAGAAATTTAATTGCTGGATATTTAACTAGATTAGTCATATTAAGAGAGAAGAAAGAGTAGGAAAAGCTTTATAAAACTATAATATTTTAGTTCTTTTAATAAAATAAGTATGCATTGATTACATTTCATGTTCAAAAAGTAGATATACAGGAGGTACATAAAAATGAGTGAAGATATACCTGAACAAAGGGATACAAGAGAACCAACAAGGATAACTGACAACCATACTGTCTTCGTCGGATCGAAACCGTTCATGAAATTTAGATAAGTTACGGCTTTCTAAACAAGATTTACGTTACCGGCGTGGTCATGCAGTTTACAACACAGGGAGCTGATGAAGTAATCGTTAAAGCAAGAGGTAGATTTATTTCTAGAGCAGTAGATATTGTTGAAGTGGCTACTAAGAGATTTTTAACCGGACAGATCGATATTGCTAAAGATGGAATCAAAATCGGAAGTGAAGAATTCCAAAACAAAGAAGGAAAACAAGTAAGAGTCTCCTATGTAGAAGTTACTCTTGTTAAAAAGCAGTAATTTCTTTCTTTCTTTATTTTAAAAAGATTTATAAGATTTTTTGCTGTAATATCAAATATGAGAAATACTAGCACTTGGAACCTAGTTTTATCTATAGTAGCTATATTGGTTACTTTGCTTTCAGTGATTAATGAAGAGTATAGAATATTACTTATCAGTATTTTTTCTTTGTTTATAGCTGCTTATTTTTTATATGAGATTTATGGAAAACTTGAGGAAAATTCTAGAGAAATAAGAAAACTAAATGAAAAACTTAAAATACATAGGGACCTTATAGGTTTAAAGGCAGATATAAAACAATTAAAATGGAAGGTATTTAAAAAATGAATAAAAAGGGATACTCAGATAAGGATTTTCTCAACATTATAAAGACCGTTGCTGGACTCGTTCTTTTATATGTCGTCTATAAGGCGATTATTTCTCAGTTAGGTGGAGGATAGTAATATTTTAAAAAATTTTAAATATACTACATTGTTCTTATTTTTGAAAGAGGTGCATTAATGTTAGATGTTTTTGCTGAGATAAGCATAATAATTGTAATTGCTACTGTTGTAGCTGGATTAATGAGATTGCTTAAACAGCCATTAATAATTGGCTATATTTTTACTGGATTGATATTAAGTCCGTTTTTTTTAAATGTTATTCAATCTACAGTTACAATTTCGATATTCTCGCAGATTGGGATTGCGTTTCTTCTTTTTATAGTAGGTCTTAGCTTAACTCCAAAGGTTATAAAAGAAGTTGGTAAGATTTCTTTAATAACAGGAATTGGGCAAGTTGTTTTTACTTCTTTAATTGGGTTCTTTATTGCTAAATTTTTAGGGTTTCCAGTTATTGTTTCTATTTATATTGCTATAGCTTTGACTTTTAGCAGTACAATTATAATAATGAAACTTCTTTCTGATAGAAATGATTTAGATAAATTATATGGTAAAATCTCTATTGGTTTTTTACTTGTTCAGGATATAATTGCAATTTTCATTTTGATTATAATATCTTCCTTTTCAAGTGGAGATGCTATGGGGATCTCTTTACTTTATCTTTTTTTGAAAGGGATTGCTTTAATAGTCATAGTTGTTTTAGTTAGCATTTATATCTTGCCCAAACTAAGTGATTTCTTTGCAAGATCTCAAGAGTTTTTATTTTTATTTTCTATTGCCTGGGGATTAGGGTTAGCTACTTTGTTTCATTATGTTGGATTTTCTGTGGAGATAGGAGCTTTAGTTGCCGGAGTTGCACTGTCTGTTTCTCCTTTCCATTATGAAATTAGTTCTAAAATGAAGCCGTTGAGAGATTTTTTTATAATCTTATTTTTTATTTCATTAGGAAGTCAATTAGGAGTAGAGTCTGTAGGGAAATATGTAATTCCTGCGATTATATTCTCTTTGTTCATTTTAATTGGAAATCCGCTTATTGTTTTAGTCTTAATGGGATTGTTAAATTACAATAAAAAAACTAGCTTTCAGGCTGGGTTAACTGTTGCGCAGATAAGTGAATTTTCTTTAATTTTAATAGCAATGGGAGTAAAAGTAGGGCATTTAACAAATGATATATTAGTACTTGTAACTATTGTTGGATTGATTACTATAACTGGGTCTACCTATTTTATTTTGTATTCTGATAGACTTTATCTTTATCTAGCTAAATATTTATCTGTCTTTGAAAGAAAAGGTTCTAAAAAAAGATTTAAGGACCTTAAAGCTACAGATATAATCTTATTTGGATATAATAGAATTGGTTATGATTTTTTACAAAGCTTTAGGAAACTTAAAAAAGAATTTTTGGTTGTGGATTATAATCCTGATGTTATAGAGATGTTGACTAGTAAAAAAATTAATTGTATTTATGGTGATGCAGGGGATGGAGAATTTTTAAGCAGTCTTGGCTTAAAAAGTATTAAAATGACTATCTCCACTATTCCTGATTTTGAAACTAATTTACTTCTTATTGAGAAGATAAGAAGAGTTAATAAAAATGCCATAATAATGGTTGTTTCTCATCATTTGGATGAAGCCGATGTACTTTATAAGGAAGGGGCTACGTATGTTATTCTACCTCATTTCTTAGGTGGAAAATATGCCTCTATGCTGATTAATAAACATGGTCTTAATTTTAAGAAATTTTTAACTGAAAGAGATAAGCATATCAAACACTTGAAAGAGAGAAGAGAACTTGGACATACTCATCCGAACGTAGAGAAGAATAAGTGAATGGCGCCCCCGAGATTTGAACTCGGAACCATCAGCTTTCTCAAAAGATTTTCATGAGACTGACACTCTACCAGGTTAAGCTAGGGCGCCGTAAAAAAGAAGAGTTTTATTTGATTTTTAAGAGTTTTGGTCAACCTGCATTGTAACATTAAAGGGACTTATTGGAAAATATTAAATAATTCAAATTCTTAGCTAAATCTATTAAAATGAAAGATATAAAGCTAGATAATGGTTTAAAGTGCTTTATTTATTTCTTAGGATTCCCTATATTATCCCCTTTATTTGTCATAAGTAACTATTGGGATAAAAGTGATGAACTGAATCTCTTTTGTTTTTGGTTAAATCTAAGGAATGTAACATTAACTAAGAATTGGGAGAAAATAATATATGTTGTAGGTTGTGTGCAGTTTTCTTTATGGATTCTTCTTATTCTTTATATAATATTTTTAATTATGTTTGGATAGGCATAGAACCTATAGAATAAAATAGATTTTAAAGTACATAAATATATTAAAAATAATAAGCTAATATTTTTTGTATGGAATTATTTACTTATCTAGCTATAATGTCTGTGGGTTATATTCTATTAATATTTCTTATGGTAAATTGTGATTATCTCATTGAAAAATTAAGAAAAATTACTGAAGAACCAAGTGGATATTTTAAATTTGGGCAGACAGTAATATTACTATTTTCTATCTCTATATTTTCGTTAATTCTTATTTATAATATGTTTATTAAGACAAGAGACGTTTCTTCAATAGATGTATTTTTTGCAGTGATAGTAGGAACATTAGGAACTATAGTTGGTTTATTTTTTGGTGCCAAAGCAGAATATTTTATTTCTCAATCCAGAAAAGCAGAAGCTGAAAAAATTAAGAAAACAATCCCTTTTACAGTACAAGTAATAAAAAAGTTGTCAGATAGAATCCAAGAACTAGAGAAGATTATAAAAGAGAGATTATAACAAAAAAAGTTTATTTAATATATTACCATTCTCTTCTACTTCCTCTATTGCTCTCTCAGCTTCTTTTATAAGAATTAGGTTAGCCCCAGATATAGTTGCTATATCTATATTTTTACTTTTAGAATTGGTAGATTTATACACTCTTTTTGATTTAGATTTATCTTTACCCACTTTTATCACCTCTAATTTAAATAACCATACTTACTTAAATATTTATATCTTACAAAATATAAAAAGCTGTTGGTTTCATTTACAAGTAGATAACTTAAATATAAAAATGTATGACCATCCAGGAGGAATCAAGATAAAAGGAAAAGAAAAAAAGCAATGGGTATATTTTGTATGTGATAAATGCAATCAGCAAATAACTTTGGATATTATGGGATTTTATAATTATGATGATTGTGATTAATTTTTTATTCTCTTAAAGAGCATGTATAATCTCACCATTTAAAAACAAACCACTTCCAGAAATTTTTAAAATTGCTCCGCTTACTTGTCTATCATAAATAGCTTCTGAACCACTTATTACTCTATGCCCATGATTATTAGTATTATCCCTAACACCATATAATATATCTATCAAATGTTTCTTCTCTCTTACTTTTGCCCATAAATTATCTTCTCTAAATATATTTTTCATAGTAAATCTAAGGAGAAAGCTATTTAAAATAGCTTTCCCTCTCATAATTTGATGGTTTATGAGCATTAGAGAATTTTTTGAAATATCATTTTTAGGAAGATGGTATCTTGATAAATATGATTTTTTAGAAGAAGAATTTAAAGAAATACAGAATCCTTTTTTTAGAGGTTTATCTATCATTTTATTAAAAGTATTAGCTGTTTTATTTCCCATATTAATCCTAATATTACTAATACTAAAATGGAAAATAGGATTAACAATATTTGGAGTGTGGATAATTTCTGAGTTAATTTATGTTTATGGTTTGAAGAAGGGCGAGGAAGATTAGATATGAGCATAGAACTAATTATAGCAATATTCATTGCGATACTTATTGTTGGGATTATCCTATTGGCGATAGGATATTTTATGGAAGAGCCTATTGCTTTAATAATCGGGTTCATATGTGTTGGTATTTTTCTTTTATTCATTTTATCTATCCTTCTTGGTTTTATTGAATATTCATTAACAGTCTTCCAAGAATGGCTAAAACAAACAACAGGGTAGTAATCCAAACCCCTGTAGCAAAGTAATATATTTTCACTTGTGTTATTTTTCTCATTTTTTATCCCCCTTAATCAAAAGTCCCTCTTGTGTTACAATGCATGGTCAACCG
>JAHJRB010000028.1 GCA_018831025.1 Nanobdellota archaeon
ATTCTGCCGCCTTCTGAATTAGCGAAGGCTGTTATTTCTTTGTCTAAATTATTTAAAGATTCTTTAAATTCTAATTTTAGTCCTTCTCCTTCCTGCAGGATAAAATCCAACTCTTTTTTATTCATTATGCACCTCTTTATCAGAACTACGTTCCGATACTTCCTTTAATAGCCTTAATACAGCCTTGTCTACAAAATTCTTAACAGAAGGATAACTAAAACGATTTTCACCTTTAGAAATATAAGATTCTATTTGCTGTTTCAACTCTAAATCTAGCTTTACCGGAATGTCTTTAAAGTTACTTTTAGTTACCAATATATTACCTCTTTCGTTATTTTATAATATTTTTATGTATTTTAGTAACATAAAGTTACTTATAAATGTTTTGTAATGGAAAGATTTAAATAGTTATTATGTGTCCAAGTAGTTAGGTGGTTAAAATGGATGTAACTAGAAAAATACCCGAAGAAGATGTTAAATTATTGAATGAATTACAAGAAGGTTTAAGAAAGAGAGACATTAAACTTTCTCAAAAAAGCTTAATCGATAAAGCGATTAAGTTTAGTTTAAAAGAAAATAGAGAAGATTTTATTAAAATGATTAAGATGAAAGATTTAAAGAAAAAAATAGACGAAAGAAAATTATGGGAAAATTGGTTGGATGATGACTTTAGAATAAAAGGAGATTTTATTAAAGAGCATGATGCAATTTTATAGAGATGTTGTTGTTGATAGCCTTATATGGATCGGTTCTAAGAGTGAAAAAGATCAATATAGAAAAGAAAGCGAGGATATTATTAGAGCTTATTCTGATGGAAAAATTGGGAAAATTTATGTAACAGACTATGTAATATTAGAAACTGTTAACTTTTTATTGAGAAAAGAAAGATTTGAAAAAGCCTTTAAAGTTTTTAATCTTTTTTTACAATCAGATAGAATAGAGATTGTTTATGTTGATGAATTAATGTTACAAGACATAAAAAATCTATTTGAAAAATATGAAAAATTATCTCTAGTTGATTGTTCTATAATTGCTTTGATGAATGATAAAAAAATAAAATATTTATTTAGTTTTGATTCTGATTTTGATGGTATTAAAGGAATTATAAGAAAGGAAACACTCTAAAAATAGAATAAAGAAGTTTTATTCTTTATCTGTTTTAGTTAATTGTTTTTTAATTTTAATTCTTTTTTTTCTTGGCAATAGTTTAATTTTATTTTTTGATGAATAGCTATTTCTTTCTCTAAACTTTTTATCCCTTTTTTGTATTTTTTCTTTCCCATTTGTTTTTCTTAGTTTTTTTAATTAAATCTCGATTTAATTTTATTAGTTTTTTGATGTCTTCCTTATTTATTATTTTGGTATTTATTCTGTAATTTTTACTATCTCTTTTATTAGAGTATATTTTATAAAACTCAGAAGCCTTTTCCTTTTGAAATTTTGTTTCTAAAAAATCAAATAATTCTGATTTTGAATATTTCTTTTTTTTTATTCCCAGGTTTATCATGATAAGCCCTCTTATTCTTAGAATTGAGGAATATATGATAGTATTTACATCCAGCATCCCTAACTTAAACCCTTCTTTATTTATCTTCACCATCCTTTCACAGGCTTCGATAAATTCTTTTGTATTTTTATTTGTGAATTTATATTTTTTATAGGATTCTATTAATTGTGAATTTATAATGGGTTTAGCCTCTCTAATTATTGGTAAAATCAGTACAGCGTCATAATTTAGCATATTCTCTACCCCTTTTTTAGTCACAGATACTATTTCATATTCTTCATGTTCAATTTTTAGTTTTTTATCTGTAATTACTAAGATATCTATATCAGACTCTAAGGTTTGTTCGTTTCTTGCGTAAGATCCATATAAATATACCCCTAAAATGTTTTCTAGATAAGGTCCTAAGATATCTAAAATTTCTAGTTTTATTTGAGAAAAAGTTTTTGTTTCTGTGATAAATTTTATTCTTTTCCCTATATATTCTTTTGGCAATATAATATGCCCGCTATTTCCAAATTTTTGTACTATCTTTGTTTCTAACATTGTATATACATATATACTTATATCTATAAATGTTTTGTTTTTAAGCTTTAAAGAAAAGCTTATACAAGATTTCTAAAACTATTAAAAAATAAAGAAAAAGGTTTACTCTTCTTTTTTTGGAGATTCTTCAGTAACAGCTTCACCTTCAACAGCTTTTTCTTCTTCGCCTTCTTTTGGTGGAGCTTCTCCAACTGCTTCTTCAGCTTCAGCAGCAGCTGCAGCTTCTTCTATTTTTTTCTTTTCTGCTTCTTCTGCTTCTTTCTCTGCTTTTTCTTTCTCTAATTCTTTTTGGATTTTTGTTTGTATTTCTTTTAATTGTTTTTTTAATTTTAAAGATTTTTCAGGGCTAATAGTTGTTTTTTCCTCTTTAATTTCAGAATCATAAACTCCAGAATCAATATCTTTATTTATTTCAATTGCTTCTTTACCTTCTACTAAAATTCCTGCGGAGTTGCAAGAACCTACAACAGATTTAACTGCTGATTTTAAATTATTAACCAACATTGAATCCTGTTTCATTTTAGCTAATTTAATTACTTGCTCTATGCCTAGATTTGCTATTTTATTTTTATTTGGTTCGCCTGAACATTTATCTACATTTATTTCTTTTTTAATTAATTCAGATATAGGAGGAGAGCCTACTTCTACATCGAAGCTCTTATCTTTTTCTACTTTTATTTTAACGGGAACTTTCATTCCTTTGAAAGAAGAAGTTTTTTCATTTATTTTTTCTATGATTCCTTGAATATTAACTTTTAATGGAGCTAAAGGCTGAGCTAACTGAGGACCTGCTTTTGCTTGACCGCCTTCTACAATTAAGTCTACGATAGTTTCGCTCATTTTTCTTCCTCTTCAGTATCACGTCTTATAACCCTAACAGAATCTAATTTAACGGTAATAGGAATAGGGACTGCTGCTTCTAATAATTCAACAATAACTTCTTCTTTTTGTTCATCTATTCTTGTAACTCTGGCAGATTCACGTTTAAAAGGTCCACTTATAATTTCTACTATGTCTCCTTTTTCAATATTCATAGCTACTTTTGTTTGCTCTAACATAGGTGCGATTTCTTGTATTGGGACAGGTTCCCTTAATAAGCCACGAGCATATGGAACTCCAGCAAAGCATTCATTTGCATCTTGTTGGTTTTCAGCTTCTAAGAAAATATAGCCACGCATACCATGTCCTCTTAAAACAGAATAAACATTTAAGTTATCTTTTTTTATTTTACTGACTATGAAATCCATTACTTGGTCTTCACGATTTGCTGTTGTCCTTAATGCAAATATATGTGTCATGGTTTTATCAAGATCCAAAATAAATATATCAAAAAGCCTATTACGCCTATTATTGCGATTCCTAAGCCTGATATTTTGACTATTACTCTGTATTCTTCTTTTGATGGTTTTTTTGTTACCCTAAAAACACGCTTGCACTGTGTTATAAAACTTTTAAAACGTGTAAACAGAGTTGGTTTTTTTTCAAAATCCATATAAAAAAATAAGAAAAAATGAGTTTATAAAGTTTATTACTTGCTTAAAATATAATTTTGATTAAATAAATGGTTTTAAAGAAAGAATAATATTAAAATTGTATGGATTTAAGATTAATATGTTTTTTAATTGCAGATATTCTTTTAGTATTAATTCTCTTTAAATGGATTATTAATCAGATTAGGAATATCTGTGAGAAGATAGAAGGTTTTATTAAATTTGTTCAAATTATGTTTATTGGATTTAGTTGGTTTGTTTTTTTATCTATGTTTGTTTATTACTTAATTTGGAATCCTGAAAAAGAAACACAAATTCTAACTGTTTTTTTAACCATAGTAGTGGGGTTTTTGGGAACTGTAATGGGGTTGTTTTTTAGTACAGAAGCTTTAA
>JAHJRB010000029.1 GCA_018831025.1 Nanobdellota archaeon
AGGCTTTGCACATAAATAAGTTCTAATTATGTGCAATCTCTATATTTGCACATTTTTGAAAATTTATATTTATTCCTAATTCGAACATTTCCTGAATCAAAACACAGATATTATGGGCTAAGCATTTAGCTAAAATTTCATTGCTTTGCCCTATTTCATCTTTGCTTCTCAAATGCTTGCTAAATTTAGTTTTAAGCATATGAAAGACAGTTTCTGAATTGCTTCTTTTATGATAATGCTCCATAAACTCTTCTTGGTTTAATGTGTAATACTTATACATTTTCTTCCATAAGCAAGAGCCTTTCATCTGTGTTTTCTTTCTAACGATTTTCTTAAAAGGAATGTAAGCTATTCCACCAACTTGAGAAACTGCATTTAGGTTATTTCTGGAAGAATAAGCTTTATCTGCTGATATTTCTCTTATATCAAATATTTTATCAGTTTCTGCTACTAAACTCTTAAATTGTGGACTATCATTAGCATAACCTCTTGTTATGTTTACTGCTGTTATAATATTTGTTTTAACTCCACATGTTAGATGGCATTTTCTAAATCTTCTTCTGCCTATTTTTCCCATTCTAGCATCAAACCATCTGTCAAACTGAGAAGTAGAAAAACCAGAAGAATCTACTGCAAAGTCTGTTTCTACTTGCTGTAATGGTAATCCGGAAACGTTGATTAAGTGTTTAAAATAAGTGATTAATGATGGATCTTTTAAGCATTTAAGAACTGTGTTAAAATGCGGTGCCTTTTCTATGAATTGTAATTTTTTCGCTATTTCTAGATCTGCTATGCATCTTCTACTGCTTTTTATGTTATAAGCTTGTAATGTTAAATAAAATATCTTATCTCTTGTTGACATTGGTTTTCTTCCTACGCTTTTATGTTCTGGGAAGGGAATATAATCTAATAATTCATCTAAGAATTTCATCAAAAGTATTTTTTCTTTTTGTTGAGCTTGATTATAAGCTTCCCAATCCTGAGAATAACTTATTCTTTCTTTCTTAAGTTTCTTTTTCTCTTGTTTAACTTTGTTTTTCTTTGCAGGCTTTACTTTTGGATATACTTTGTTGAATAACTTATCAAAGTCTATATACTGATATGGAATCGTTCTTTCGGAACTTTTATTAAGTTCTTGATTAACTTCTTTCTTGGGGTTCATTTCGGTGGGCTCCTCCAGAGAGAAGTTCTTGCTAGGGCGTCTCTCTGGTATATTATTTACTTACATAAGTTATATGCTTACTAATATATAAACATTATTGTAGTCTGGAATATATAAAAATTTAAATAGGCAAATAGCTTACATAAGCAAAAAGATGGTAAAACCCTTGCCTAAATGGGAGATGGTAAAATATTCTATTTTATGGAAACATTTTGGTAAAAAGGAATTTACTAATGAAGCGGCTTTAAAGGTTTTAAAAGAAAAAGATAGACATATTCTTAGTGTTTTGTTTTATGATTTAAAAAAGGCAGGTTGGATACAAATAGAAAGAGAAGAAAAAGATCAAAGAAAGAAGAAATATAGATTAAAAGAACCTAATGAGTTAATTAAAGAAATGTCCTAGATGCAAAAAAAGATTAGATTATCCTAATTAAGCTCTCTTTCCCCACAACATTTTAAAATTAAATTTTTCTTTTTCTGCTATTTCTTTACTTTTTATTAAAATACCTGTTAATTGCCCTTTAAAAGAAATATAACAAACATAATTTTTTGTCATTAAAACATAAGTATTAAGGTTTTTCAAAGACTTATTTGTTTTCCTTTTTGTAAATTCCTGCCATTTTTTTGTTTGTATGTTTTCAGGAATTTTGTCTACAACACCTTTCAATTTAATCTTCTCTTTTAATCTAGTTTTTCTCCAATGCAGAGAAGTAAATTTAATCAAATTTTCTGCTATTGTTAGATTTCCATAAGCTAATATCTCTTTATCTGTTTTAGCATCTCTTATTATAACATCCAACATAGAACTAATCCCCTTATTACCTTCGTATAAGCTAATTTCTGGCTTTTCTTGTATTTGATTTACTCTTACTTTTAATTTAGGTAAAATTAATTTGATTTTTTCTTTCTTTTCATTTAGGAGATATAATATCTGATCTGGAGAAATTGGTTTAAAATACTGTTTTTTATTTTTAATAAAAATTGAGCAAAAACCTTTCTCTTCTAAAGATTTTAATAGAGTATAGGTTGTAATTCTGTTTAATTCTGCTATCTCACTAACTCTGGAAGCAGTTGATTCTCCTAATTCTAATAAAGCTAAATAAACTAAAGTTTCTTTTCTACTTAAACCAATATCTTGTAAAACTTTTTCTATTTCCATATAATTAATAGTTCTTTTGCTGCTTTTAAAGGTTTCTATTATGTTGTAAATTTTTTACTACAAATATTTAAAAATATGTCTGTTACTACTATTGTATAAAACATTAAGGAGAATTAAATGTTAAAGTTAGATGAAAAAGAAGATTTCAAAGTCTTTTCAGGAAGATATGTAGATCAAATGCCTTTACTTTTAGCAGAAGGTAGAACTCCCTTATCCATTTCAGATTTAATGAAAAAAAGATTAGAAGTTTTAACTTCTTCTGAAGAAATTAGAAAAGTTTGGTGGGATAATGCTTTTAGCACAAGGGATGCACTTGTTTATACCCCTGACGGACAAGTTAAGGTTGTTCTAGATTCTCAACACTTAAGAGAACTAACGCATGAAAGAGGATTAATTAATGGCGCTTTACCTTTAGAGGATGAAATTTATTATCAATTAGCAGGACCAAGATTTTCAAGAGAGGAGATAGAAAAATGCGTTAGAGGGAGAACTTTTGATGAGGTAAATGAAAATCCTTTCTGGCAAGTTTTAGCAAGAGACTCAAATATGCTTTTTGCATATTCTAAAGAAATTTTTAAACATCCCAGAGAAAGTCCTATGGGGGTTTATATTAAAAGGCCTAGCTGGATACCTGGCTCTCAAAATAAACCTGTTTTAGTATCATGGAGTCTTCAAGGGTTAAATTACTTATCTCTCTTAATGGGGGCCCAATTATTAGACTTTTCAGCAGGATATATTATAGGAGAAAGAAAATGAAATGTAACAAATGTAACTATAATTGGGATTCAAGAATTGAAAACCCAAAGGCTTGTCCTAGATGTAAAAGTAGATTGGACTGGCCTAACCAATCTTAGGAATTTAAAGCCTTCAAAAACTCTTGTCTCTTTTTTAAGCTACATTTTACAATCAAATACAAGTACTCCTTAGTAAAGATAATATGTATAACATAACCTCTTTTTCTGAAGAATTCATGTCTTTCTATCCAGCCTTTATATTTTGCAGATAATATTTGTGGTTCTGCATCCAAATGGTGAGAAATCTTCAAATCACCTAATAATTTAATCAACCAAAGAAGATATCTTTCACTTTTGATATCTTCAATCTTTATCTTAAAGTAGTTTTCATCTTTGTTGTTGAAAATTCCAACTATTTTGGTTAGGTCTTTCATTTTCTAAATTATGTTTGATTTTCTAAATTATGTTTGGTTTTTTCTTTAATTTCCTTGATAGCCAAATCAATACTCTTTCTTAGATTCTCTAAAAAACTTAGTTCTCCATCCCAAGGCAAAGGCGTTCCAGAAAAAGAATAAGTTTCTTCGTCTTTTTTCTCTATTGAAGTGTTTAACTTAAGAACAACTTCGCAGTGTGGCACATCATCTTCTGGAAATCTCCAGTTAATTACTTTAAATCCATATGTTTCGAAATCCCAATCTTCCATATTACTTTATAAATTTAATACATTTTTAAACCTTATTATTTTGAAATAGAAAGCTTTATTTAGTTTTTAATTAGAATTTAATTTATGATATTTGATTTAAAGAAAAAAGAGGACAAAAAAATCTTTAGAATCTATAAAAAGGCATACAAAAACTTAAAGAAATTCTATGAATTTAAAGAGGATATTAACATAAATGTGTTTGTAATTAATAATAGAGATTGTATAAACGCCTTAAGAATGAAAAAAACTCCCAAATGGGTAATTGGGTTTAGTAATCCAAAAATTAATACTATTTTTATTTTAGACCGGAAAAAGTTCTCTAAAGAAAGCGAACATAAGTATTCTAAAGCAAAATATGAAAGATTAATTACACATGAGATGAGCCACATTTTCTTTTATAGACTTATGAATGATTTAAAATCTCCTGCGTGGTTTTCTGAAGGGGTTGCTTTATATACTGATGGAAATACTAAAGTTATGGAAAGACCTAAAAAGTTTGAAAATTTCTTGAAATTTTATAAACCTGGCTCAGGTATGTTTAAAGAGTCTGGATTTGTTATAGAACTATTAATCAAAAGATTTGGAAAAAAGAAACTTCTTGGAATGATAAAGAAAACAAAAGGTGTAAAAAACAAAAAACAATTTGAAAAGCTTTTCAAGAAAATCTATGGGTTTAATTTAAATTGTAAAAATATAAATAAATTATTAGATAAATAAAATTAAATCATTTTATGTTTGTTTAATAGATATAAGCTTATTAAAGAAACTACAAGATAAATTCCCCCAATTAAATAAAAAGAAATTGATAGTGATGTTAAATCTATTAACTTTCCAATTAAAGGAGATAAAATGATTATTGGTAATACTTTTACCATGTTAGTTACTGATAAAGCAGTAGCTCTAATCTCTGAGCTGATTAATTCATTTGTATATCCTGAAAATAAGGGCCTAGAAAAACCCCAAATAAATCCGTTTAAGAAAATAAAAGGTATCAAATAAATTGATTGAAAAATTCCCAAAAGAATAAAAATTATAAAAGGGAAAGCCAATAAAATAAATGAATTCCTCTTACCAATCTTTTTTTCTAAGAAATGTGTTGAAACAGCACCAAATGCAGAGAATATCATGAAAAAACCATATATAATGCTTATATGGGTAGCATTAAAACCAATTTCATTATAATATAAATAATAAGAAGTTATAATCATCAACATAATACCACAAACAAGTGCATTGTACAAGGTTATGGACATTATTTTTTTATGTCTAAATACGAATTTAGATATCTTACCTATATCAAAAAGGGCATTGGTTTCTGTTTTCCTCTTTTTTCTTTTTGGTTCCATCATCGAAAATGCCAAGGGAATCATAATCATTGGTACTATTGCTGCAAAGTAAAAGGGTGTTCTTAATGTAATTAAAGCTAAAAGACCTCCTAAAAAAGATGCAGAAGAAGCAGCAATCCTGATAAAAAACCTTGATCCCCCTTCAATTTTTTTAAATAAATTTATTTTCTTTACTTGGGTTAATGAATCATAAATTAAAGATGTATCTGTACCAGAAAGCAAACTCCCCCCAATACCAAAAATAATTTGTGCCAATACAAATAAATAAAATTTAGAAAAAAATGCATAAATTACTGAACCAATTGTATAAGCTATTCCGCAAAGGATTAAGGTCTTTTTTCTCCCAAACTTATCAGAAAGGTAACCGGAAGGTATTTCAAATAATAGGTTACTTGCCATAGCAATCGCTGATAATGCAAATATTTGTGTAGCAGTAAAATCTAAAGATAAATAAAAAGGGACTAAGATTGGGGCTATTAAATTAAAACTTATTAGAAATCTGAATAAGTATATTTTCCAAATGTTAGACATAATTTGGTTTTTCACAAATAAAATTTAAATTGTTTGCTTAATAAATATTTCTAATACTAGCAAGATTTAAATAAAGAATATTTCAATAATAGATTATGAAAATAAACAAAAAACTTCAAAAAGAGCTTTTAGAAATGTTTAATAAAGATCAAAAAGCTATTGAAGAAAAAGATTCAAATTTCTATCAAATAACTGTAAATAATAAAAAAAGATTAAACTCTATCATTAAGAAATGTGGCTGGCCTTCTGATAAGTTAGTTGGAGAGAAAGGAGAAATGGCTGCTTGGTTAATTGCCCAGCATGCAGACTTTGATGTTAAATTCCAAGAAAAATGCTTAAAACTTCTAAAGAAACTTCCTTTAACAAAGAAAAGAAAGAAACATATTGTTTATTTAATTGATAGAACCTTAGTAAACAGAAAAAGAAAACAGGTTTTTGGAACTCAATTTTACAAAGGAAAAGATGGAAAAGTTAAACCAAGACCAATTAGAAATATTAAAAACTTAGATAAGACAAGAAAAGAATTTGGTTTAGAACCATTTAATAAATATAAAAAACACATGATTAAAGTTAATTCTTAGATTAGAAAACATAAAACTTAATTTTTATACATTTTTAATTAATGTGCAAACTACTTTCATTTATGTGCAAAAATTAGTTTATGTGCAAAGCCGTTGGAATAGAAACCTTTTTAAATCAATATTTTTCTCAAGTTCACATGGCAATATTAAGAAAAGCTAATTGTTATAGAGACATTAAAAGAGCTTATACTAGGAAGTCTAAATTTAAGAAAAAAGGTTATGTTAAGGCTGTA
>JAHJRB010000030.1 GCA_018831025.1 Nanobdellota archaeon
AGAATTTGGATGTGGTAATTTTTTTCTTTTTGAAAAATATCTTGTAGATAGCTAATAAGAATATTATAAATGCTAAAGATTCTAGAATTACTATAACTATTGTTTGATTATCTTTTATGAAATAAGGTATTTCTATTATTGATTGCTTTACTGTTGTTCTTTTTGTTGATATTAATTTCTGACAGGAATCTATTGCAGCCTGTACTAAACTTAATGCCTGATCATTTTTTCCTTCTTTTAGTGAAACTTGAGCTTGATTTAAGTACTCTTGCAGGTCTAAGCATTCTGGGTTGCCGTCTAGTAAATCTTTTGCGAAACTTAATTGTTTGGAAACTTGTTTTGTTTCTGCAGAATCTTTTTCAATTAAATTAGCTAAGATTCTTACTTTATCTGTAAAGTCTGGTTTTGTTACATGAGCTGTTATAGTTATACCATATGTTCCAGGATCTGTATGAGTTATTATTTTCAATGAAACTGTTTGCTGTTCTTTTGGTCTTAATTGAACTATATAAGTTTCAGCTAGAATTGGCTCTACATCACTAGAATCTGTTGAGACATTTAAGTTAATACCTCTTAGAGTTACTAATCTTGCTGGATTTGTTATAACTAATGGTATTTCTAATGTATCATTTGAATAAATTGTAATATCTGGTGGAGATATAATGCTTAATGAATATAACTGGGTTCCTGAACCTCCAATTGTTTCACCCCCACCGCCTCCGGTTGTAGTAGTTATTGTTTCTGTAACAGAGGCTTCAACTGTGTAAAGGAATAAGGATGAAGTGTTTTGATTATTTGCTTTATCAATTGCTTTTACCTGCCAATAATGAGTTCCTCCCTCTAAAACATTATCTGAAGACCAATTTGAGAATGATTCTGAGGTTGAACTTCCTACTATTGTTGGAGAAGAACAAGAGGCATCATTTGCGCAGAATTCTATTGTGTAGTTATCTAAATTTAATTCTGTTGTTGGAGTCCATGATAGTTCCGGGGTTGTATCTGTAGAATCTGTGTTATTTGCCGGAGAGGTTAAATTAAATGAAGTTGGAATTGTGTAATCTGTTGTAACTTGCCATAATTCTGAAAAACTTGAATTTAATTGACTATCATTGCTTAAAACTCTCCAGTATAAAGTTGTTTCTTCTGGAACTGTTAAACTATAATTTGCTGATTCTAAAGTATGATCTCTGTAATAAATTTGTGTTAAAGCTGAATCATTATAAACTTCTAGTAATGAGGTTAAGATGTCATCATTTGGATCTTCTGCCCCCCATGTAAAATTTATGTTATCTTTATTTGTGAATGAATTGTTTGATGGATTTAATAATATGGGAGTGTAGGGGGTTGCATTTGGAGCAGATAAAATTCCTAAACGAGCATCTATTGTTGTATCTTCTCCTAATCCTGCTAGGTTTTGAGCAGCTCCTCTTAATGTAAATGCAGAACCTCCTGAGATTGGGGAAATATCTATTTGTCCGCGGGTTATGTTGATAGATGAGCCATCATTTCCTGTTATAGTAAATACATTTTTAGAAAACATAACTATGAATATTAAAATTAAGAATACTATAATTGGTTTTATTTGATTTCTCATTTTTTCTTTTTTAATAATTTGAATATGAATAATAATATTATGATGAATGCTAGAGATTCTACTATAATTATTAAAGCAGTTCTGTTTATGCTAACTTTTTGAATATAAGTTTCGAAGGTTGTAGCCTCTGGTTTTGAAACAAACGCTAGTAAATCTTTACAGCTTTGGATTGCATTTTCTGCTAGATTTAATGCCTGGTCATAGTGCTCTTTTTCCATAGATAATTCTGCCTGTGTAATATATTCGTTTAATTCTAAGCAAGCTGGATTTCCATTGAATAATTCTTTTGCAAATGCTATTTGTTTGCTTGATTGCGTTTTTGAAACAGTATCTTTTTCTATTAAGTTAGCGTATATTTTTACAGAATCTGTGAAACTTGGATTAAGTATAGATGCTGTTATTGTAATTCCATAGCTTCCGGGATCTGTATGTGTTATTATTGTTAATGGAACTGTTATTTGTTCTTTCGGTCTTAATTGAGGGATATAAGTTGCGGCTAGTGAAGCATCTACATCACCAGAATCTGAAGAAACGTTTAAACTAATTCCTTTTAATACTATTTCATTCGCCGGGTTTGTGATTACTAATGGAACTATTACCTGGTCTTTTGAATATATTGTAACTGAAGGAGGAGCTATAATATCTAGATTAAATGGTTTTTGTTTTACACCACCTGATCTTGAAACTGTTTCTCCTGTTGAAACTGTAACTGTTGTTGTGGTTGTTATTGCGGATATTGTTAAAGTAAAGGTTTCTGCTGATTCATTTGAACGACTTGCTTTATCATAAGCTATAACTTTCCAAAAATAGGTATCTGCGGGTAATTGGATTGTCCAATTTGAAAACGTTGTTGCAGTTGCTTTTTGAGTATAATTCGGAGTAATATATATTTCTGAAGTCGATAGTTCTATTGTGTAATTATCTAAATTTAATTCTGTTGTCGGAGTCCATGAAAATGAAGGGGTGTTGTCTGTTGTTGTGGTTGCATTTGTAGGAGATAATAAGTTAAATGAAGTTGGAGCGGTTGTATCTACCCCTGTTGTTCTTACTTCACTCCAGCTAGAGTTAAGACCTATGGAGTCTGTTGCTAAAACTCTCCAATATAAAATAATGTCTTCGTTTACTGATACGTTAACTGAAGTTGGGAATGATGTTTCTGAGATTGAATCCTCTCTGTAATAAATAGCTGTTAAAGCTGAGTCGTTGTATACTTCTAATAGATATGTTATTTTATCAAAGTCAGTTTCTCTGTTTGAGTCTGTTACATTATACCATTGGAATATTATTGAATTTACTTGGGAAAAACTATCATTTAATGGAAGATATAATTCTGGTTGTGATGGAAATAGTTCTGGAGAATTTATAGATAAACGTCCAAAAATATTTGAGGTTATATTAGCTGATAAATAATCTGAAAATATTCTTGTGTTGTAAGTTTCTGTAGAAGCGTTTGAGGCTATACTTCCTAAAGAAATTCTTAAATCATATTCTGAGGAAGAACCTGAGATACTAATTGCGCTTTTAGAAAAGATAAATATGACTATTAAAATTAATATAGTTACCTTCACACTTTTAACAAAAGTGCGTTCAAAATCCTTCTGATTAGGTTTATTCTTCATCTTCAATTGTAACTGTTAGAAACTTGCTTTTTTTTATTTTAAAACGCTTAACTATTATTGATGGGATAGTAACTACATAAGAATTACCTACTTTCCTTAATTGAGCATCAAATTCACGTTTTACCATGTATATACAAAAGATATATTATGTATATATTTAAATGTTATGATTAGAAGCTCTAATTTGATTTATTTTTGTATACATTATCGTGGTGGTCAAAATCTACAAATAATATAAAATTATTTTCTTTGTCTATTTTAAATGTCAATACAAAATGGTTATCTATGTGTATTCTTTTTAATTCTTTTAATCTGTATTTTAAGTTTTTGTATCTCTCAATTGATTCTTTATCGTTATTTATTATTTCTTTAATTTTTTTATTTATTATCTCTACTTTCTTCTTATCTTTTTTGATTAATTTTCTTATTTTTAATTTTAATTCATCTGTTAAATCAAAATCAAACAATTTAGGATACCTCGCATAATTTGTCTAGGTCTTTAAGACTCATTTTTCTTTTTCCATATTTTTTGAAGTGAGTTTCAGTACTTTCAATTATCTTTTTAATATATTGATCATTAGCTTCTTTTTCTACAACTTCCTCTCCAAATATTTCTAAAAATTTATTTATTGCTTGAGATTTATCTTTTAAGTCGAATTTTGCTTTAACCACATTAAGTACTTTATTTGAATATTCATTTAAACTTATTCTTGCAAAAACCATTTTTATTCCTCCATGTGCATATTATGTGTATTTTGGGTGTATATTGCTATTTAAGTCTTGTGTTTTTAT
>JAHJRB010000031.1 GCA_018831025.1 Nanobdellota archaeon
GATTTTAAAGAAGGACCTTATTGTTTAATAATACCAAGCAAGGAATTACATTTTATGGAGGAAGAAGTTTTGAAAAAATGGGAGTAGTTGTAGCAGATTTTAAAGGAACTAGAACCGGTATAAGGGCACAAATAAAATTAATGCAGGCTAGATTAGAACTTGCACAGTTAAGAAATTTTATTAATGAGGCGGACTATGGAGTTTTAGATTTAGCTTCTGGAAATAATGTGGAGGAGATAGATGAGGTTAGTGCAGATTTAGGAGATTTAATAGAGAGAATAAGAGATGTAATCCCTGGAAACGTTTTAGTAGACCCAAGAGCTTATTCTCAATTGAGAGGATTATTGGCATGGAGAGTAAAAACTGTAAATGAAATTGGAGTCCTTAAGAGAGCTAATGGTCTTGGAACTTATGATGGAGATAGAGAAAGAGAACATACTCAAGATTTAATAAGAAGATATCCTCAACAGGAAGCTTTAATTAATTCTTTATTTCCTATAATTTATAGTTATTGTAGGGAAAGACAAGATGGAAATCAAGGCGATAGTTAAACCAAAGGCTAGAGAAAATAAAGTTGAAAAAATTAATGAAAATGAGTATAAGGTAAGTGTTAAAGAAAAAGCAGAAGATAATAAAGCTAATTTAGCTGTAGTAAAGTTGCTTTCTAAATTTTTTAAGAAACAGGTTAGAATTAAAAGCGGTTTAAGAAGTAAAACTAAAATAATTGATGTAAAATAGAAATATTTATTAAGAATCTTTGATTTTTTCCCTTTATGATAAAAGGGTTGAAAGATTTTTTATATAAATTGTTCTTATTTAATCTTTTTAGAGGTAGAAAGGATTTAAAATTAGGACTTTATGGACCACCTAATTCTGGAAAAACTAGTTTAGCTAACAGAATTTGCCAAGATTGGTTAGGAGAGGAAATGGGGAGTGTTAGTAAGGTTCCGCATGAGACTAGGCATATACAGGAAAAAGAAAAGATTAATGTTAAATCAGGAAATAAGGCAATTACTTTTAATTTAGTTGACACTCCTGGAATTGCTACTAAGATTGATTATGAAGATTTTATTAAAGCGGGACTTAAAAAAAAAGAAGCTCAGGAAAGAGCTAAAGAAGCTACTAAGGGTGTTATTGAAAGTATTAGGTGGTTGGATAGTATGGATGCAGTTATTGTTGTGCTGGACTCTACTCAGGATCCTTATAGTCAAGTAAATATAACTATAATTGGTAATTTAGCTGCTAGAAATATTCCCGTGTTGGTAGCTGCTAATAAAACAGATTTAAAGAAGGCAGATGTTAAGAAAATTGAAGCTGCTTTTCCACAATACCCTGTAATTGGCATAAGTGCAGAATACGGTGATAGTGTTGAAGAATTTTATGATGAATTAATTAAATTAGTAAGATAAAATGTTAACTTTACAATATGTTCCAAGCGATGAATTAGCAAATTTAGATAGTGATAAGAAGATGCAGAAATTGCTTAAAATAATAAAACAGGATAAAATTGTTTTGATGGAAGGTAAGCTTACTAATAAGGAAGAAGCGGAGTTAATTGAAATGACTATGGAACAGATAGATAGAAAATTTAAGGGGATTGAGATTGCAAGTTTAGAGCCAAATGCTGGAAAAGATTTTGGAAGTTTTTTGAGAGATAGTTTTATTAAATTATTTTTTGGAAGTACTAGAGGGATGACTGTTATGGGGCCGGCTAATATTATAAAGGAGATAAGAAGGGATCCTAATAAACTACAATTATATACTTCTAACACTAGAGGTAGAAGGTAAAAAATGCATCAGTGTGTCAAGTGTAATAAAATTTTTGAAGATGGAAGCGGGGATTTGTTAAAAGGTTGTAGCGGATGCGGGGGGAAGTTCTTTTTTTATATTAAGAAACAGCATTTAGAAGAAGTTCAGGAAGAAGTGACTAAGCTAACATTTAAAGAAAGAGAAAAAATTCAGAGGGATGTTTTTGATATTGTTGGTGCTAAATTGGAAGATGATAAACCGGTAGTGCTTGATTTTGAGAGTATAAAGGTGCTTAAACCTGGAAAGTTTGAGGTTGATGTTGTTAATTTAATGAAAGGCAAGCCAGTTATATTTAGAATGGAAGAAGGTAAATATGTTATTGATTTGGCTGGAACTTTTCAACAGATTAGGAAACAGAAATAAATTTACTACTAACTTGCTGTAAATATGTTTTGTAATTTTTATGTAGTGTAGTATAATAATGTTTATATACTGCTTCTATTATAGATAAATATTGATGATAAGTTTAAATAAAGGAGGAGAGAAAATGAAGTATATTGGGGCTTTTTTGGTTTTATTCTTAATAGTTATGAGTGTGGATGCACTTGATTTTAATTTACAAAAACAAGACTCTGGAATTGTGTCAGGATTAGAAGGTAAGATGTTGAGTTTGAGTGTTGATGGTAATTCTGAGATAAAAATGCAGATAGACAGGGTTGGAAGTCAAAGAATAATGATGACTTTATCCAGTACACAAGAAGTTATTGTGCTGGATATGGGTCAGGAGAAATTAGTTGATCTTGATGGTGATGGAACAGATGATGTGACTATAACTCTTAATAATGTTATTGATAAATTAGCTAGTTTAAATATACAAAAAATTGAAGCTGTTGTTAATGATGAAGATGCAAATGTTGATGAAGCTATTGTTGATACAGGAGATGAAGGTTTAGAAGAAGTAACAGGAGATGTTGTTGCTGATACTGGAGCAGGATTAAATCTTGGACAATATAGCAAATGGTTTTTGGGAGCGATTATAATTGTTGTCTTAATAATAATTGTGGCTTTTGTTTATCAAGGTGGGGATAATTCTGAGAGATACTATGGAAAAGCAATGGATTTACATAGAGAGGGGCAAGAATTTCACTGGGATGGAGATGATGAGACAGCTGAAGAATTATATGATAAGGCGAGTGAACTTAGAGAAAAAGCAAGAAATTTGGAGGGGGGGTTTTAAAAATGGCTGAAGAAGAAGAAAATTTATGGTTTAGAAAAATTGGTTTTTATAATAATCCATTTAGTATTAAACCAGCACCTTATGATTTTAAAATATTTGGGCAAGATGAATTGTTAGATGAACTCATATACAAAGTTCCTGCGGGAACTATGAGTTTTGTTGAAGGTGCTTTAGGAACCGGCAAAACTACTGTCTTGAAACACTTAATACATAGGTTTAAAGGAAAAGGTCAAATAATATTTTTTAGTTGCAATAGAATTGACAGCGAATTAAATGTGGAAGAGTTGTTAATTGGAAAATATGGTTTTTGGGGAAGATTATTTAAGATGCATCCTAAAAATATGATAGTGTTGCTGGATGAGGCTCAAGAATTATCTCCGGAGAATACTGAACGCATTAAATACTTCTTTGATCAAGGAAATATAAAATCTGTTGTGTTTACAGGGATTAATTATGATGGCGTTAACTTACATGAAAGCATTAAAGAAAGGATTGGGGAAGACGGAGTTTTGAAAGTAAGATCTTTAAACGATGAGGAGGTTATTGCTTTTGTTAGAAATAGAATTGGAGACTTGAACCTTATAAATGATGAGATGATTAAGAAGTTATGGAGTTTAGCTGGTAAAAATCCAAGAAGACTTTTGCAGAGATGTGATAAAGCATGCAAATATGTTGTAGAGAATGGAGAAAGTGAATTTACAGGAGAACACTTTAAGAAATTATTTAAAACAACAGGGACTACAGAAACAAAAACAAAAAAATTAAAACCAAAGAAGAAATCAATGAAGAAAGAAGCTGTAGAAGAGAATCCTGAAGAAGATTTGTATCCTGAGGAAGGGGAAGATTAAATGGATATAATAGATCTTAAAGTTGTATTAGAAGAGGGAGTGGAAACACCTGCTTATGGAAAAGAAGGAGATGCTGGGCTCGATTTAAGGGCAAAAGAGGATGTGGAGATTCCTTCTGGCGAACGTAGATTAATAAGAACAGGGATTAGGATGGAAATTCCTCATGGTTATTGGGGGAATATTAGAGATAGAAGCGGATTAGCTTTAAAAAATGGATTGCATGTATTTGCTGGCGTAGTGGATTCTACTTACAGGGGGGAAGTTGGGGTAGTGTTAACAAATTTTGGACATGATTCTTATGGAGTAAGAAGGGGGGATCGTATTGCCCAAATGGTTATTCAATCTTATGCTTGTGCAGGTGTTTCTGTTGTAGCTGAATTAAGTGATACGGAAAGAGGAGAAGGTGGTTTTGGTTCTACTGGGAATCATTAATTTTTAAAAAAATTTTTTATTCTTTCAAGAGGTAATTTGGTTATTTTTATATTGAAATCTAGTGGAAAACATTTATAATAACTGTTCCAGGAATATCTTTCATCTAAGAAAACTATTACTCCTTTGTCTGTTTCTGATCTAATACACCTGCCTGCTGCCTGTATTGATTTACGCATTGCGGGAAAAATATAGGCGTAGTCCCATCCTTTTGAGAATTTTTTATCATAATAATTAATTAATTCTGTTGTTTCTAGATTTGGTCTTGATAAAGGAAGACCCACTACAATAACTGATTTTAACAAATCTCCTGGTAAGTCAATGCCTTCTGAATTATGTAAACATATGCCCCCTATTCCTCCAATAAAATTCTCATAATTTTTAATTGAGAAATCATAAACATAATTTCCGGTTGGTTTAGTTTGTTTTATTTCTTTAATTTTTGCAAATCCTAATTCGGAATTTATTAATCTATTAATTTGTTTGATTAAATTTTTATCATATTTATTTCTCGCGTTTGAAATAATGTAATTAAGTAGCTCAATACACAATTCTCTTTTTATCCTTTTTTGTTTGATTCTTGAGAATATATTCCTTGCAGAACGTGGTTTTGCAGGGTTTGCTTCTTTGTATAATTTCAATAATCCGGACTCCTTTATGGGTATAACCCCAGGATGTAGAGTTCTTCTTCTTTTATTTTTTAAACTTTTTTTAATGTGTAGTTTAACTCTTTTTAGATGCTTTGAAGGTATTATTTCTAATATTTTTCTTATTTGGTCTATGTTAGAAATGTAAACATTGTAAGCTACTGATTCTTTAATTTTATTCCCGTTTATATTTCTTTCTTTTGATTTTACTTTGTTAATACTTGCAAATATTCCGAGTTGTAAGAATAAATACATTAAATCTGAAGCTAATTTTTTAGAAACAGTTTTGCAGCTTATTTCTGTTGATTTGGATGCAGTACCATCTCCTGCAAAATACCCTTTTAGAAATTCGAGTTTATAATCATTAGGTAACTGAAATATTATTCCAGGAATCCTTTTGTTATAAGCATTTGAACCCATTTTTAATATATCTTTAAATATTAATCTTAAAACCTTTCCACCAAAGGTATATTGGATGGCAGTATCATGTGGTTTTTTCCCTACTGGTTTAAGTTTAAATATTTCAGAAATACACTCCTTAAGATTTCTTATTAGATCTTTTTCGTGTCTTCCAAATGTAATTGTTATTGCAGAATGTCTTCCAGATCTGCAATGTCCTTCTGCTAAGTAATAACCTAATAATTTGACTAATTTTTTACTAATTTCTAAATATCTTGGGAACTTTATTCCAAATTTTGCACCTAAAAATATATCATTTGATTTAAATATATTTCCCTTCCATATATGTTTGTTTTTAACTTGTAAAATGGGTATTGAATTGTTGTATTTGTAATTCCTATAATCCTTTTCTTTAAGTTTTTTAGAACGTTTTAATAGATATTTAACATTAGTAACATATATATTTTTAATTTCTTCTTTTGGTAATTTTAATATCTCCTCTAAAAGGTCTATTTTCATGTCAAGTTTTTCTGTGGGTATAAATCCTGGAATTACTAAGTATTCACCCCTTTTTAATTCAGATACCTTTTTTGAATATACTTTTCCGTCTTTTAAAGAAAAAACACTATGTGCTAATGTAGTTTTTACTTTTCTGTTTGTAGCTAATGTTATTTCTACTAGTTTTTCATTTGTTATGTGTCTTATTACTTTATCTACCTTTTTGAATTTTATTTTATAATTAGAATCAAAAACAGGGACTTCTAAATTTAGATCTTTATTTTCATCTAAAATATTATCTACCAAAGGACCTATTTTTTCTATACAAATCTTTCCATTTTTTTTAATGAATACTTCTTCATTTGAATCTATAGAGAAACTTCCTCCTATAACTCCGAGCAAAACACTTCCACGATCTTTTTCTTGCTTGAAATTTTCTAATAATATTTCTTTTTCCTGCTTTGAAATTCCTTGTTGCTCATGAAATGTTGTTTTTGTGCATAGATTCCTAAAGAAAACATCTACTGAATCCTTTAATTTATAACTTGGGAAAAATATTATGATGTTGCCGGGAATTACATTAACTATTTCAGCTATTTCTTTTGCTATATCCTGATACATTCCCATGCCTCTTTTTGTAAACTTTGTAGATGTTTTTGGGACTAATAAATTCAAACGATTTTTTTTAGGAAATGGATTTGGATAAGCTTTTAACAAAGGTGTTTTAAAACCTAATAAATCAGAATACATTGTTAAGGGTGTTAAGGTGCCCGACATGCAAATTATACCATAAGCGGAATTGATTACATCTTTTGAAACTATTGAGGCGTCTAAACATTTGTATTGTAGTGAAATAGATTCTTTATCATTTATTTTTATTTTTGATAATATCCTTGTAAAACCTTCATCAGGACCCTGCCAATTGACTAAGAATTCTATTACAGAACCAATGTAAGAACTTCTTTTATTGTTTCTTACATCTTCGGCTATAGGCTCTAATGCTTCTACAATTTCATCAACGTTTTCTATATAAAATTCATGTTTTTTTACTAATCTTTCCTCTTCTAAGTTAGTAGAAATATTTTTTAACATATTTTTTATCTCTTCTAAATAAGATAATGCATTTGGATAAGGCTGAGCTTCTCTTATGGCTCTGTTTATTATTGTTGATGTTATTTTAGAAGATAAATGCTCTAAGATTCTATGCGGAAGATTGTGGGCTTCGTCTACGATTATAATTGAATCTTCTAACATCTTTTCTGTTCTTTTTAAGAAAATTTTTGAAATATTTGGAGAGAAAATATGATAATAATCCATTATGATTACATTTGATTCTTTAGCATTTAATAAAGCAATTTCATAAGGACAAACTTTAAAATCAGAGCAATGTTGCTTTAATTCTTCTACATTGAGTATTTTGTGTTTAAGTTCTGATAATAATTGTTTTGCTTCTACTGTTAGTTTTACGCTATTATGTTTTGTATTGTTAAATAATGGACAGGTTCCTTTTTCTACTACTTCTTTACAATACTCTGTGAATTGATGATTTGTTAGAGTTTCAACACCTGGAATTGGGCACATGTGTTTTTTTCCAATTAAGTCTGTGATTTTTAGATCTGGGTTATGGAGTTCTTTTATTTTTTTTAAAGTTTCAATTGCTATTTTATGTTGGGTATGCCTAGATGTTAAGAAAAAAATATTTAATTTATTTTTAATTGCAAATGGTATAGTGGTGCTTAAAACTGCCGCTGTTTTTCCCAGTCCTACAGGTGCATGGGCTAGTAAATGTCTTTTTTGCTCTAAAGCAGAGTAAATATCTTTAATGAACTCATCTTGAGTTTTTCTAATTGTTTCATGGGGGAATAGGATTTCCATTTATAGTTTTGATTGGATAGTAATTATAAAGATTGTTGTGATATAGTTACTCAATACTTCCGTGATTTTTCTTAATTAGAGAGACCCTTACTAAATCTCCTCTATCAAAATCTCTATGCCTGTCTTTCGGGACTTTAATTACCAAATTTGGGCCCATTTTGCTGATTCTCTTTATAAATTCCTCTTGATATTGTATACTTTCTTTATCCATAAGGTATACCTAATGTATATGTTATATATAAATCTTTCTATTTTTTGCTAAAATATCACTTTTTTATGGCAAAAAACCAGCTTTTTTCATTATCGTATCTTGGGCTGCTTCTCCATATCTTCTTAAAATAAGACAAAGAATACCTATGGTCTTTACCGAAAAGGGGATCCCAAAAATAAATGTAGTTTTTATCTATTCTTTTTAAAACAGAATAATGGTCTATTTTTCCAGGGGGATAAAGGTAACAGACTATTATTACATATCCTCTCTTTTTATACCCCTTTAAATCATCAATATCTGCATCTCTTTTTACTGTATAATCTAGCTTGTGTTTTTCTGCGAATTCTGGGAAATGCTTGTGCCAAGTTCCTCTTATCTTGTTTGTTTTTAGTGCTTTAGCTATTTCTTTTTCTGGCTTTTTTATACCACATACTTCTAGAGCCATTCTCATTGATGCAGCCCCACAAGTATATGCGGTTTTTTGTTTATGGAAAGGGAAAGGAATCATATTTTCTTTTAATATTCTTTATATATATAAATTTGTCTAACGTAATTATAAAACTATTGTAAGAAAGAGTATTTAGCAATAGAACATTTTTACCTCAATAATTCTTATAAATAAACTTATTTTATAATCCTCTATGGGATTTAAAAATTTAAGAGAATTAGATTTTGCACTGAAAAATGCTTTCTTTAAAATTAGGAATGATATTAAAAGAATAGAAGAAATTAATAAAGAGACAAGAAAGGATATAAGTGTTGTTAGGGAAAGTTTGATTGAGTTTAATTCTCTTAAGAAAAAAATAGAGGGCTTAGAAAGAAAAATAGATGATAAGAACTCTGTGGATCTAGGGGATGATTTAGAGAAAAAAAGAGGTTTTTCTAAGTTCTTTTTCTGGAGAAAGGATTAAGAATTTTTATTGTACTCCATATAAACTCTCTTAATGATAATGGATTAGTTATTATCTTTATTTTATTATTTTTAATTGCTTTAAAAATACTATTTATGTTTTTTTCTGCATCTATTAAAGTGTAGGTTTTTTCTATTTTTTTAATATTATGTAAATCTGATGTTCCTATTAATGGTTTGTTGTATATTTTTGCTATTTTAACTGCTTTTTTATTGAAATAATTAAAAAAACTAAGATAAAAAAATGAATATTCTACTGCATGAAAATGTTCTATATTTTTTACGAATTTGCTATTTAAAGAATGATGCCTTGGATAAAATGGGTGGGGAGCAATAATTAATGCTTTGTCTTTTATTTTTTCTAAGTCTTTTAACTTTTCTAATCTTGGTAATTTTTCCAAACCTAGTATTAAAACATGTTTTTTTTCTATATTTTTTTCTATGCCTGGAATGAGTAAAATTCCTTTGCTTTTTGCATAATCTTTTAGCTCTTTGTTGAAAAATAATATATCATGGAAAGTAAATGCTATTACATCAAAATTAAGATAAGAAGCTCTGTCAATTACTTCTTTTGCAGAATACTTTAACCTATCTTGAGGATCTTCTTTAGTATGGATATGTAATTGAGATTTAAGCATTGTGATTATTGGATGGAAAATAATCTTTTATAAAAGTATGCCTTATATGTTACTACTTAGATAGAGTGATATATAGAAAGGTTTATAAATGGTAAAGAGGGTTTTTATATAACATGACAACATATAATGAGTTAGGAAATGGAAATACTGATGAACCGGAAGAAGACTTATCTAATCTTTTTGATGAAGAGGCTGAAGAGATGAGTAAAGCTATGGATGAACAACTTAGTGAACCAGATACTATAACTGAGAAGGATGTTGATATTCTAGCACAAGCAGTCGGAACTGATACTAGACAATCAAGATATGCTCCAAGATCTGGAAATATGATAAATAAAATTATGAGTGCAAGAGCGGGAGGAACTATTCCTCAAGCTGAAATTGATGCGGTATTAGAAGAGGCAAAAACTGGGTCTAGGTCTGATAATAGCAATAATGAGGATGGAAATGCTCCAGATGAGACAGTAGTATATGGTTTCCTTCCAAAGTCTAAAGTGTTAAGAACAACTCCAGAAACATTATTTGTTTTTGATGGAGAACCCATAACAAATTTAGGAATTGGACTTTATGAATTATATCAGAGAATTTTAGGAATAGAAGATCTTTCAAATCAATCAAGAAGAAATGGAAATTTGTTTGTTACTCCTCATGTAAAAGAAAATGGTAGAACTGTAAATGGTATTTATTTATTGGCGGTAAGCCCTAAACGTGTTATAACTGCTTCTGAAACAGGGGAGACAGATTATAGAACACTTGGAGATAGATTAGAAAAAGTTTTAGAAGGATATAGAGCTTTAAGAGGCAGTCCTGCGTCTGAAATTGTTGTAAGAGATAGAAATGGAAGAACAGCAAATGGGAAAAAAGGACTTAATGTTATAACTCATGAATCTTTAGCTGATTATGTAGAAAGTGCAATGTATCATTCTTTAGGATCAGAGAGAGTTATTACTTTTGGTATCTAATTTATTGTCCTTTAAACTTTCTTAAAAATATTAAGGTTACAACACTCACTATAAATATCCAGAAACTAAATCTGCTTATTGTGGATAAAATCTTAAATTTTTTCATTGGTTAATCTCTTTTAAAAGCCAGGTTACTCCGATGATTATTAATAACCACGGCCATACTGTTATGTTTTCTGGTATTATTCCATATTGTTTAAATAAAAAATAAAATCCTATAAATGTAAGTATTAAAGGCAGTAAATATCTTGAATGAAATTCCCATTTTACTATATTCTTTTTTATTGGCATAAGAAAGTCTATTAATAATTAGTTGTTTATAAAGTTTTTTGCTACGATATAAATTTCTTTAGAACTTTTTCTAGTTGATTTTGGTTTATAGCTCTTGCAGAATTTAAAATTTTTTCTGATTTCATTAAATAATTCTTCAAATCCAGGACCTTGGAAGACTTTAACTAAAAAATTTCCATTTGGTTTCAAAACTTTTTTTGCTATATTAAATGCTTTATCACTAAGTTCAATACTTTTTTCTGAATCTAATTGTTTATTGCCGGAAGTTGAAGGAGCCAAGTCACTTAAAACTACATCAAATTCTTTTAGATTTTTTATATCTAATTTAGAAATATCTTCTTTTAGAAAAACAAAATTAGGATTTTTAATTTTAGCTTCTGTGATATCTATGCCTATAATTTCTTTTACTTTTAATTTAAGGCATGCTTGAACCCAAGAACCTGGACTTGTTCCTAGATCTAACACTCTAGAATTTGGAGTTATTAAATTATATTTTTTATTAATCTCTAATAATTTGTAAATACTTCTTGCTAAATAACCTTGAGTTTTTGCTTTTTTAAAATAATAGTCTTTTCTGTTTTGCATTAGAATTTTAAGTATTTATTAGAATAAAAAAGTTGTTAATTTACTCTTGCTTCAATAGAGGTTAAAGCATTTCTCATTAAAACAGATTTATCATAACTTTTTGCAGTATCTCCCCTTTCTAAGGTTCTTTCTAAATCTTCTATGTCTCCTCTGCTGCAAGGACCACTATAGTCAATAGGGACAGTTTCTTTTAATCTTCTCAGAGAAGATATAGCTTGAGAAAGATCTGGAATAGTTATTAATGGAATTATTGAGTTTAGATATCCTTGAGCAGCTCTAATAAATCCCATATAGTTTTTACATTCTAAAGAATTTTTTTCCTGGGCTTCAACAGCAGATACCATAAGTAATTATAGAATTATAGCTTTTTATAGCTTTCTAAAGAAAATTTTATATTCTTTAAAATATATATTCAACTCATCCGACACATCCGACAGACCCGCGCTGGACTTATAAGCCATTAATTCTTTTTTATTAATGAAATGATAACTTATAAATTTAGAATATATCCTAATAAGA
>JAHJRB010000032.1 GCA_018831025.1 Nanobdellota archaeon
CGTTGGAACCGAGAAGTTCAAAAGATTAATTCTTAGCCCTCATGTATTTGAGAGCTATGCTCACTTTGACAAGAACGGTAATGGTAATAACTGGGATGATGTTATGGATGTCAATCAGGCAACCATGGACGCCTATACTACTACTGATTTAGTCAGAGTTGATGGCACAGATGAAGTTTATCGTCTCTATGCCGCTGACGGAACTGATTCTGGTGATAAGTATTGGTTGAATATGACGACTGCAGCTTTTACTGCGGTCTTTAACGCTAATGCTATTTACACCATTAACAGCACTGACAGCGCAGGTTATACAGCCGGCGCAAATGTTACCGATGCAAGCGTAGCTTTCCCACCTACTTTAGATGGAGTAGTTAGCGAAGGAACATTATCAGTTACATTAGCGGCTGATACTCCAGCAGCTGGTTCAGCTGTTTCAAACGCAGCTCGGGTAGCATTCACCAAGATTAATTTGACAGCTACAGGCGGCGATGTCATCGTTGACTCATTGACTGTTGAAAGAACTGGCGGTGTCGCTCAAGATGCTCCGTTTTCTTCATTAGATGTTATTGATGCAGATACTAATCTACCGATTAACGTTACCAGCAAGACATTAAATTCACTTCATAAAGCTGTCTTTAATGACGACTTTACAGTTGCCAATGGGACAACTAAGTCAATTATCTTGGCTGGTAATATGGGCGCTTTAGCTAGCTATGCTGGTGAAGTCCCAAGATTATCTTTAACAGCAATAGTTGCTAAAGGTAGCGGGACAATTAGCGGAAGCTTGCCACTTACTGGTAATTCAATGACCCTTAATGGCACCGTTACTATTGGCACAGCGACAATCCAAAGAGGCGCTTACACTAACGCTACTTCAACCACTATTCAAGTTGGTAAAGAGAATTATACTTATTTCTCATTCCAGGTAGCAGCCGGTTCAGTTGAAAAAGTTGAATTCAGCCAGATTAAGGTCTACCAAGAAGGTAGCGCCAGCTTAGGGACTGATATAATCAATCTTAAGCTGTTACAAGATGGGACCAAGATTGCTGATGGCGTTGTTGCTAGCAGCAAGTATGTTAACTTCAGCTTTGATAAAATTACTTTGGATAAGGGTCAAACCGCTCAATTCCAGGTACAAGCTGATGTAGCTGATGGTTCAGCTCGAACCGTTATTCTTGGTATCTATAAGACAACCGACTTGTTAGTCAAGGGTGTAACCTATGGTTATAACATTACTCCAACTTATAGCAGCACCGGTTCTAGCGCAACCAGTCCTGTCTTAAGCGATAACCAATTCACTATTTCTAACGGGACCCTACAGGTTACCAGAAGCAATGTGGTTGGCGCGGGAAATATTTCAGTAGCCAACGATCAAATCCTTGGCGCCTTTGAATTTGAAGTTAAGGGCGAGGCAATTGATGTTACTGCTTTAACTTTGACTATTACCTCTTCAACTGGTAATAATGTCGGAGCTAGCGCTCTTTTGGGCGTGGAATTAATTGATTCCAACGGTAGCGTTGTGGCTGGTCCAAATGATCCAACTTCATCCGGCACTTCTGTAGCTTGGACAGATACCTTTACTTTGCCAGTAGGCAAGACGATTTATAGGGTAAGAGGCGACTTGCAGACTAGCGCTAGTTGGGCGAGTGATGACACAGTTTATGTAAGCTTTACTCCATCTGCTATGACCGCTACTGGCGATACGACAGGTAACGCTATTACTCCAACTCCAAGTTCAGCTATTCAGGGCAATACCCAGACAGTTAAGGCCGCTTCTTTGACCGTAACTAGAAATACTATACCAGCTACGGCAACTATTATTGTTAATCAGAAGGATCTGGTCTTATCTAGCTGGAACTTTGACGCTACTGATTCCGGAGAAGATATTAGAATTACTTCAATTCTAGTAGCTGGACGAGGTAATGCTGCCAGTAACACTGATGCTTTGACATTATTTATTGATAATGACAAAGATGGCGTTTTTGACGCTACTGACACAACTCAATCACCAGTTAATGATGCTTTAGCAGCTACTACCGCTGGCGCGGCCGCTACTTCAACTTTTGCTTTGAGCGATCCAATCATTATTACCAAAGGAACCAACATTCATATTGCTATTAAAGGTGATAAGGATACGGTTACCTCTGATGCTACAGAGAATTGGGGTCTAACTGACACAGGTGGCGCTTCAGTAATCGCTTATGGTGTTAGCACTGGTAATACAGTTTCTGAAACCTTAACAGGCGATGATGGTCCAACATTAACTTCAGTTGCTAGCGGAACATTGGTGATTGAAACAACTGGTAATCCGTCAGCTGCGATGGTCTTGGCTGGATCAACTGGTAATGTATTTACCAATATTGGTTTGACAGCTAAATACGAAAAGCTTGATATTGATAAGATAATCGTCTTTGTCGGTGATGGTAGTTATGCCTTTAACGCGGCTGCTGGTAACTATCAAGATGTTAAAAGTGTCTCTCTCTACGATGGCACAACTCTATTGGGTAGCGCTTCTATTCCGTCTACTGGTAGTTATACCTTTAACTTTGATAAAGGTGTCATAGTTATACCTAAGGGGACAAACAATGGTAAAATTATTACCGTTAAAGCGGATATGAGTACTATTGATCCAGATACAGACAATGCTCCAGGTACAGCTAACGCTGATATCAAGATTGGTATTGGTGGAACAGATGGCATTAAGACCACTGGTCAGGAATCAAATACCGAAATTACTGGTAGTAGCGAATCATATCGTAGCTCAACCAGTTCGGAAATGGTTCTAAGATCCAGTAAGCCAACTGTGACTTTGCCAAGCTCAAGTAATTCCTTAGGCGCGGCCACTACACTAAGCGATGGAAGTATAGTCATTTATGCCTTTAAGGTAACGGCTGATGCTTCAGGCGGTGAGGTATTACTATACCGAACCACCTTTGCTATTGCTACATCTGGTACAGGCCAGACCATAGCTAGCATTTACATCGTTGATCAAGATGGCAACACCATTAAATCAGCTGGCGAAGAGGTTGAATTAGCTGACGGTGATAAGTTCTCCTACTACACAGCAACCTTTAACAGCCCAGATGTTAGCAACGGAGATGATAAGGAAGCTATTAAGATTACAGCCGGTACCAGTAAAACCTTTAAGGTTTACGCTACTGTTGCTGGAACATCTGCCAATGAAAGTATTACTACTTACTTAATTGGCGACACTGCTTCTACTTCATCTGCTGTTAACAGCACGAACAAGGCAGATACTCCATTCGGTACTCCAAATGGCGACTTTGCTACAGATGTCAACAACTTTATTTGGTCTGACAACTATAAGCAAAAGAGTATCACTGGCACAGGTGGCAACAATGCTACTGATACAGCTCAGTGGTATAATGGCCATTTAGTTTCAGGATTAGGTAATGTAGTTAGTACCACTTCCTACATTATTGCCCGATAATCGCTGTTAGTTACCAGAATCGATTGAAACGGAAAAGCCCCCCGCAGTATTGCGGGGGGCTTTGAGTTATCCCCAGGTTGACATTGTTTATAAATATATTTATTCGTGTTATTATATTGTCATTAGATAAAGGTCGGAAAATATTCATTTAATTAGAATAGTTTTAATTTATATGAAAAATATAATAGAAAAGCATAAGATTTTAGCTTCTTGCTTAAGTGTTATTATTTCTGTGTTTTTGGTCTCGATAGCAGTTTACGCGGCCACGACTATTGGTACAAATATTAATACTGGGGGGACATTAGATGTTACTGGAGTTGCTACCCTAAGCACAGCTTCAACTAGCGGCAGTTTTTGGTTGGGTAATGTAACGGCTGACGATGATGACTATCTTTATTTTGACGCGTCTGGAACGGAGTATATGATGTGGGACGATAGTCCCGGGGAGTTTGATTTTAGCGATGACTTGAATATAGTTGGCATAACAACCAGTACTCTTGGTTTCTGGGCTGGATCTGCTGGAACGATTAATAATATTAATATGACTGGCGGAGATCTTTATGTTCAGAATGACGCTGAAATTGATGGTGCTTTGTATGTAGCTGGATTTATTTCAACAGCTTCATCTACGGTAGATGCTAACCTAAATATCACCGGAAATACGACTTCAACCAATGCTACTACGACAGGTGCCTTTTATGCAGGTTTGGATATTACAGCGGCTGGTGAAATTACTTCTACTGGTTCAACTACGGCTTCAGTTATTAACATGACAACCATTAAATTCACGCCAGCGGCTACTCCAACTCCTGTTGTAATAGGAGAGTGTTTTATAGATAGTACTGACTATCAATTGAATTGTTATAATGGGACTGCCTGGCAATATGTCTGGTAAAGTTAAAAAAGAATGTTTTGTTGTTGTCTTAAAATGAATTTATTTGTTTTTTGTAATAACAGGGCATAATAATTTTATGAAAAAAATTGTTGTCTCGATTTTAGCTTTATTAGTTTTGCCGATTAGCGCTGGAGCAACAGCCGACGCGCTTACATTTGCTCAAGATACCAATATCACAGTTGGAAGCGTTACTTTAGTAGTCCGCGCTGGTTCTTTAGTAGATGATATGGTAGTTAATTCTAGCAATGTTGTTTTTACTCTTTCTGCAAATTCAATATTGGTTATTAGATCAAATGACAGATTTGAAATATCTAATGATTCTGGAATAGAATTCATTTGTAGCAGTTCTTATTCGGAAATGAGTATTTCAGGAACTACATATGGCACAAGTGTAATAGTTTATGCTTCTAGTGTTGTTTGTGGTATTAGCAGTAGCAGTGGTACTCCTGTTATTAGTAGTGGAGGTGGGGGTGGCGGTTCTGCAACGCCTACACCAAGCACACCAAGCGTCCCAACCACAACTACAGGCGAGGTAACAGCGACTGCTTCAGGTGGCGGAAAAACAACCTTGACTACAGGTGAAAGCACTACAGCAGCTGTAGAATTACCAGTTAACGCGGTTAGCGCTTCAACTGATGTGAAAATTGAGCATAAGAGTAAAGGACCGATTACTGCTTCTCGACCAACTCCTTCAAGTAGAACTATTGTTGGTAGTTATGTTTATGACTATACAGCTATTTCTAATGGAAGTTCGGTCAGTAGTTTTGATCAGACAGTAACCTTGACTTTTACTTATACAGATAGTCAGATTGCTGGCTTAGAAGAATCAACTTTAAGGGTATTTTATTGGAAAGAGAGCACTTCTCAATGGGTGGCTTTACCGACGACAGTTAATGCAAGCAGCAATAGTCTGGTGGCTGAAACTGATCACTTTACTTATTTTGCTATTATGGCTGTGACTGAAGGCGAAGAAGAAAGCAGGGTAGCTGAAGAGACACCATCTGCCGAGGTTGTAGAAGGCGACTTAATTCGTAACCCTAATGCTGAAGGTATGGCTCAATTTGACATTTATATTGTCAAATTAATTAACGGCAAAAAGTTTAAGCGTCTAATTTTGTCTCCTCATGTCTTTGAAAGTTATGAGCATTTTGACAAAAATGGTAATGGCAGTCCTTGGGATGATGTTCTTGATGTTAATCAATTAACTATGGATGAGTATACTGATTCGGACCTAATTAGAGTTGTTGGAGGGACTAAGGTCTATCAGTTGATTCCATCTGGCGATACTGGCGTTAAACAGTGGTTGAATATAACAGGGGAACAGTTTATTTCTCAAGGATATGATGGAGATTCTATCTATGAGATCAATGCTACTGATAGGGATGCTTATACTACTGGAGCAGATATTGTGCTATAAAGTTGAAATTGACTAATGAGCTTTGATTAAAAGGCAGGCCTGTTTCGGGTTTGTCTTTTAGTTTTATTGTTAATCTGATAAAATAGTAGTATAATAAATATAGTTGAATTTATATTAGGTTTCTTTGGTGTCATTCCCGCCCGCCTTGCCGACGAGGCAGGCGAAAGCGGGAATCCAGGAATAAATTAATCTGGATTCCCAATCAAGTTGGGAATGACAAGATTATATATGTTAAAACTTTTTAAGTTAGCTTTAATTATAATTACTATATCAGTAGCTGGTTTTTTTGTTAGTCAGGTTAATGCTCAGACCGATACAGAAATTACTTTTGGTTCTGAAAGTCCTTTTAATAATGCTAGCACAAGCAAATTCTCTGTGGCCAAGCTTTCTTCAGATAAGTTTGTTGTTGCCTATCAGGATGGAGGAGAGGCTAACAAAGGAAATTTAGTCATTGGCCAGGTTTCGGGTCAGGCAATAACCTATGGTTCGGAGTACTCATTTAACAGCGGGGCAACCGATTATATTTCTCTTATTCCTATTTCAGACACAAAGTTTGTAATTGCTTACCAGGACAGAGGTGATAATCATTATGGAACTATTGTGATTGGGGAGGTTGATGGAACAGTGGTCACTTTTGGTTCGGAATATATTTTTAATAATATGGCGACTGAATATGTTTCTTTAGATCTTGTTTCAGGCAATGAGTTTATTATTGCTTACAAAGATAAAAGGACAGGGACTAGTCAAGGCGTAGCTGTGGTTGGAGAGGTTAGTGGGACAGGGATAACTTTTGGATCGGAATATGTTTTTAATGGGTCTAATACCGGATATCTTGATTTGGTTGTTTTGGCTTCAGATAAATTTGTAGTTGTTTATGAGGACCAGGGATATTCTAGTCATGGCCGGGCTGTTGTTGGACAGATAGACAACAAAATTCTTAGTTTTGGCAGCGAATATAGTTTTAATGGGGCTGCGACTAAATACATTTCAGCTGTAAAGCTGAGTAGTAATAAATTTGCTTTAGCTTATCGGGACGAAGGCGGCGGTCTTAATTATGGAATAATGCTTATTGGGACAGTCAGTGGTAATAGCACTAGCTTTGGTTCGGAATACGCTTTTAATCCGACTGCGACCAAGCATATTTCAGTAGATTCTTTTTCAGTAGATAAAATTGCGATTGCTTACCAAGATTCTGGCAGTTCAAATTATGGACGGGTTGTTGTGGCTAACATTGAGAGCAGCATAGCCACTCTTGGCTCTGAATATTCATTCAATCCAAGCAATACCGGAGATATTCATCTGACGGTTCTTTCAACCAGTGATTCAGTTGTTGTTTATCAAGATAAGGGCGGTGTTCCAAATTACGGAACAGGTATTATTGGTAGTATTCCTGTTGTTGAACCTGAACCAGAACCTACTCCAATTCCAGAGCCTGAACCAATTCCTGAACCTGAACCGGAAATAACAGATCTCAATGACGGTGATTTAATTCGTAATTCTAATGTTGAAGATATAACTAAGTTTGATATATATATTGTTAAAATAGTTGGTGACAAAAAGTTTAAAAGATTAATTCTTAGTCCTTCTGTTTTTGAAAGTTACGAACATCTTAACTGGGAAGATGTTAAAGATGTTGACCAATTAACTATAAATGCTTATACTACTTCTGATTTAGTTAGAACTGACGGGGATGACAAAGTTTATCAATTATTTCCATCAGGAGATACAGGAACTAAACAATGGTTGAATATTACAGCTCAGGAATTTATTGATCAGGGATATGACGAAGATTCTATTTATGAGATTAATGCTACTGACCGAGATGCTTATGAGGAAAATTAATAAAGTTGGTTTTATTTATTTAACTCCTACTTCTGGGGAGTTTCAAATAACCGATGATCTTGGTTATGATATTCAAAGAAGGCCTCAATTAGGATTTCAATATCTTTGTTCAATCCTTAAGAAGAGGGGCATAGAAACAGATATTCTTGATCAGTCGGTTTCTTTTTTTAATTTCGATTGGTTATTAGAAAAAATCAAAGAATACGATATGATTGGTTTTTACTGTTCTGATTGTCAAGAAGCGAAGGTTAAGACTTTTTGTAAAAGGATAAAGGAAAATCTTGATATCCCAATTTTAGTTGGCGGTCCTAGTACAATGAAGAATCCTAGTTTTTTAGATTATCAATGTGATATGGTTGTTCATGGAGAAGGAGAGATTACGATTCAGGAAATAGTTGATTATTATGAAGGAAGAAAGGAAATAGAGAAAATAAAGGGAATTTCCTATAAAAAAGATAATCAAATTATTACAGCTGATCCTCAGAAAATAATCGAAAATTTAGATGAGTTACCTTTTCCTGATAGGTCTAAGGTTGATATTAAGTATTATTACGATTATCTTTTATTTGGCATGAAAGTTCCTTATGTAACGATGATTGCCTCTCGGGGTTGTGTTAATAGGTGTACTTATTGTACTTCGCCTAGAATATGGGGTCATCGCTACAGAAGGAGAGGTGTTGATAATGTTTTGGCTGAAGTAGATGAGGTAGTTGAGAAATACAATGTTAAATATATTTCTTTTCAAGATGATATGTTCGGTCTTACTAATGATTGGATTGAGGATTTTTGTAAGAAATTAATTAAAAGACCTTATAAACTTAATTGGATGGTCATACTTCATCCTTTTAGTATGAGGAAAGATACAGAGAAGATATTAGGATTAATGAGAAAAGCTGGATGTAATACTCTTTCTTTCGGATTGCAATCTTCTCATCCGACAATACTAAAGAATATTAATCGACATCAGAGCGAGCCAGAACAATTAGAAAGAATTATTAGTATTGCTAATAAACTCGGCTTTGTTACAGCTGTGGGCTATATTTTTGGATTACCAGGCGATACTAAAGAAACGATTGAGACAACAATTGATTATTCGTTAGATTGTGGTTCTCTATTAGCTAGTTATTATAAACTTTCTATTTTAAGAGGATCAGATATCGATCTTGATTATAAGGATAAAAAACTAACTAATTTAACAGACGAAGAGATAATGGCTTTTGCTGTTAAAGCTACAAAGAAATTTTATTCTCGACCAAAGATAATTTTAAGAGCCGGTTATATTATAGCCAAAAATCCAAGGTGGTTTGTTAAGGTTTTAAGTAAAGGTCTTCCTTCAATTTTAGCTAGAATTGGATTTATTAGAACAAAAGAAAGAAGAAGTTGATTTTTTAATAAAAATAACTTAAAATAACCATATGAATAAAAAAAGCATTATTTATATCGTTTTAGTTATTGTTATTGCTGGGACAGTCGGTTATTTTTATTTGTCTAATTATTTTGATAGTGAAGAAGATGAGATAAATAAAATTTATATAGCAGCTGATTTTCCTAGTGCTTTAGAGAAAGTTGAACAAGGAAGAATGAGTCAGGAAATATTAAATCTTTCTTTAGAGGACTTAAATAAGCAATACAGAAAATTACAAGAAGGTGATCATATTTACATTCGCTGGGTTAATGTTGGTATCTTGAAAAAAAGATTTGATGACTATCAAGGCGCAGAAAAAGCTTGGTTGAGAGCGACTGATTATGCTCCAGAACAAACATTGGCTATGGGCAATCTAGCTGATATGTATCTTTTTGATATGGGTCAATACGAAAAAGCCGAAGAGTACTATCAAAAGGTCTTAAGCATGAACACTAGTAATTATAATTATTATGTTGGCCTTGCTTCTTTGTATCGTTTTAATATGACAGAAAAAGCTCATTTAATAGAAGGAATTATGACGGAGGCAGCTGAAAAGAATCCAGCTGAAGCAGGCGCTTATTATCTCTATCTAGCTGGTTATTTTGCCAGAGAAGGTAATGATATTGATAAAGCAAAATATTATAGCGATAAAACCTTAGAATTAAATCCTGAATTAGAAGATCAGTTACCTAAGTTATGAACCTAGAAAAAGTTTTAAAAGGAGTTATTTGGGTTGGTTTAGCTGGTGTCTGTTTTGTCCCCTTGATAGTTGCGAGTAGCTATTACTTTCCCTATATCGTTCCTAAAACATTAGCTTTTAGAGTTATTGTTGAGGCCATCTTTTTGGCCTTTTTAGGTTTGGCTGTTCTCAAAAAAGAATATCGACCAAAATTTAATTTAATTTTAATTTTATTTTTTTCTTATTTAGTTATAATCTTTATTTCTTCGGCTCTGGCTGATTCTTTCTATTTTAGTTTTTGGAGTAATAATGAACGAAGTGAGGGGCTTCTTTTAATGGTTCATCTTTTTCTTTTCTTAATAGTCTCGAGTAGTTTTTTAAAGCGTCTTAAGGATTGGTTGATGTTTTTTGAAGCTTCTTTTATAGGTGGCTTATTAGTTAGTTTTGTTGCTTTGGGTCAATACTTGAATTTGGGTTGGTTTTTAACATCAGCTGGTGGCGAAAGATTGGCTTCTACCATAGGCAATGCTGGATATGTGGCTGGTTATTTAATTTTTAATATTTTGTTTGGTATTATTTTATTTTCTTTTAGGAAAGGTAATAATCTTTCCTTTCTACGTGCCTATTATTTTTTAGGCATTCTTTTACAGATATTTGTTGTTTTTAATACCTTGACTCGAGGTGGTATTATTTCCTTATTTTTCTCTTTATTTATTTTTGCCGCTTATTTAACTTTTTATCATTCAAGAAATAAAAAGATAATTAAGAATTCTGGCTTGGTTATTTTGTTGATCGCTATAGTTATTGTTAGTTTTTTGTTTATAGAAAGAGATTCTGATTGGATTGCGAATAATAATGCCTTAAGAAGAATTACTCATATTTCCTTGAGTGATACGACTTTCCAAAATCGTTTATTCACCTGGGGTTCTGCTATTCAGGGATTTAAAGAAAAGCCAATTTTAGGCTATGGTTACGAAAATTTTTATCAAGTTTTTGATAAATATTTTAATCCTAAGATTTATCGTCATTCTGGTTCAGTCGTTTGGTTCGATCGAGCTCATAACATGATTTTTGATAGATTGATTACTGGTGGTTTAGTTGGCTTATTATTGTATTTATCGGTTTTACTTGTTCCATTATATTATCTTTGGAAACACTTTATCAAGAATAAGGAGAGCAATAATTACTTAATGCCAGTTATTTTTTCTGTTGTGATGATGGCTTATTTAATCCAGAATTTACTTATTTTCGAGGCCTTGGTTACCTATATCCCTCTTTTTATTGTTATCGCTTTTCTTTCTCAATTTTGTCCTAATTATTTTGAGAATCTTTCTCAGTCAAAGGGTTTGTATTCAACTCTTCTAGCTATAGGTATTATCATTGCAATCCCCTTAACTTTTACATTCAATGTAAAACCTATTCTAGCTAACAAGGATTTTATTAAAGGATTAATCTATTCTCAGCAGAATGCACCAACTCAGGCCTATAATCAATTTATTAATGTTTTAGAGAGGGATACTTTGGGTAATCAAGAATACAGACAGCATTTTGGTGAATTTATTGCCACGACAATTAGTTTATCTAATAGTAAAACAGAAGAGAATTGGGAAAAAATAGCGGCTGAAAGAGGAGAACAGGAATTTGAAAAACAAATAGCTGAAAAACCATTAGCTGCTAGAAATTATTTAATGACTATGAGGTTTTTGCTTAAAACTTATCAATATGATATTAATCGTTTAAATAAGGCAATAGAATTAGGTCAACAAGTGGAAAAATTAAGTCCTAATCGTCCTCAGATATTTTATGAAGTTGGTTATAGCAAGTATTATCTAGGTAAATATTTTAAAGATATTGGACAAAGTGAAAAAGGAGAAAAACTTTTTGATGAAGCGATAGTTAGTATGCAAAAATCAATTGATTTACAAGATCAAGTAAATGAATCATATATTAATATGGTCATGCTTCTTCTAGTTACTAATCGAAGTGATGGTATTCAGGATTACCTTGACAAAATGGATCAATTTGGTTTAAGCTATCGTAGCGAATCAAATTTAGAGCGGATGGCTAATTCAGCTGTTCAATCTAAAGAATATGAATGGACCAAAATATTTTATCAGGAATTAGTTGAAATCACTCTTGATAAGCCAAATTATTTAGTCAATTTATCTTTAGCTTATGCTTATTTAGGAGAGAACGAAAATGCGATTGAAACAGCTAATCAAATAGGTTTGTTGGGTGATGAATATAAGATTCAGTCAGAAGCTTTTATCAAAGATGTTTTGAATGGAGTTTA
>JAHJRB010000005.1 GCA_018831025.1 Nanobdellota archaeon
CAGAGAAAGATTAGCTTACTCTGGAATGAGAAAGGAGTGAGAATTAAAGAGTGTGTTATGTCTGTATTAGCTACATGGAACTTAAGAAACTTAAATACATTTAGCATGCTAAGAGAAACACTTAGCAGCTAAACGGTTACTTTATCTTATCCTTATTGCTTCTAAATTCTTTGGAGCGTTTGTTTCTATCTTAGACATTTTATGTATTGTAGATGCTAAGTCTAAACATCTGGAATTTTCTCCATGAACTATTATTACTTTTTTTGGTCTTGGATCTAGGTTGTATATGAATTTAGTTAATTCATTTCTACCAGCATGACCAGTTAAACCATCCATTGTTTTTATTTCCATTTTTACCATTATCATTTCTTGTTTTCCTTCTCCATTATCCATCATAAATTGTTTTTCTCCAGATTGGATACGTCTACCTAAACTTCCTTCTCCTAAATAAGAGACAAATATAATAGTATTTTTTGGGTTGTCTGCCATTTGTTTGAAGAATTCTACTGAGGCGCCGCCTGTCATCATACCTGAAGTAGCCATGATTACACAAGGACCAGTTTCCTCTAAAATTTGTGTTCTTTCTTTTGCAGAGCCTACTTTCTTAAAAATAGGAGAAAGGAATGGATTTTGGTCATGATGGAAAATTGCTTTTTTAACATTATTATTTAAAAAATCTGGGTAAGCTGTATGGATTGCTGTAACATCCCAAACCATTCCTTGAACATAAACTGGAATCTTTTTCATTTTTCCTTCTCTTATTAGTTTTTCTAAGATTAACATAACTTCTTGAGCACGACCAACACCTAGTACTGGGATTAAAACTTTTCCTCCACGTTCTATTGTTGCGGTTATTGTTTTTACCATTTCCTCTTCTGCTTGTTCTCTTGGAGGCAATATATTATCCTTTCCTCCGTAAGTTGCTTCTATCATTACTGTTTCTAATCTTGGGAATTTTGTTACTGCTGGTTCAAGTAATTGTGTTCTTTGATATTTCATGTCTCCCGTGTAAAGGAGATTATGTAAACCATTACCAATATGTAAATGTGCCATAGAACTCCCTAATACATGACCTGCATTGTAAAGAGTTAATCTAATATCTGAAGTAATGTCAGAAACTTCATCATAATCTAAACAAATAGTATGTTTTACCATTTCTTTAACATCTGCTGAAGTGTATGGTGCTTTTTTTGCTTCTTTGAATGCAACACCAATGTAATCTAATGCCATTAAAGCAGCGATATCTCTCGTTGGAGCTGTGTTATGTAAACAAACTGGTGCACCTCCTGCTATGAAGTTTTGATCTCCATCTACTGAAAAATCATAAACACTATTTTTTGTTGGTTTAATTCTTTTAATTGATTCTATAGGTAAAAATGATAAATCTGAATCTGCTAATTTGCTTAATATTTCTTTTATTGATAACATATTGTTACTATCTTTAACTATAACCCATCCTTTTCCGAGCAAATTATTTAACCTACTTTTAGTTACATGTTTTCTTTCTTTTAATCTATGATAATACCATCTTTCATTGAAACCGACTTTATTAAGAGGAATTAAATCGCAGGAGGTTTTATTACCCTTCCTTTCATTAAAAAATTCACAAAAATTAACTGTAATTTGATATACAGTATTCTTTGTTTTTGCAGAAGGTATTTTTCTTGAAAATAATGTATATGTTAGTCCTAATTGAGAGATTATGTAACTTAAATCAGATATTAATTTTTTACTAACGCTAATTGCGCTAACTGTTTTGTTTTTGTTGTTTATATAACCATCTCCATCAAAATAAGCTTTTAAAAAATGGAGTTTGTTTTTGTTATTTGTATTGAATATTATTTGAGGAACGTGTTTTGATATTGCTTTTTTGTATTCTGGAAAGAATATTTTTCTAAAAGTTTCCTTCACTATTTTTGAATTTATATCTACTCTTATTCTTGTTTCTTTGTAAATTCTATATTTAGCTTCTATATTAAAGACTTTTTTTGTACAATAGATTAAATCTTTTACAAAAGGTTCATCTTTGAGACCAAATGTAAAGCTGATAGATCTCTTATCTAAATTTCCTTCAGCAGCAAAATAACCAAGTATGCGCATTAATTCTGGAGAGACTTCTATATTTGTAGTTATTTTATGTCCTCCACTCTTAGGATATGCGATTTTGTCTTTTATTATGAATTTATTATTGTCTAATATTGATTTTATGTCTATTTCTTTTATTAAATCTTCTGAAGGTATTTTATGAGGGACGATAATATAATCATCTTTTTTTAAATCTTTTATTTTGGTTTCTCTTACTTCCCCTTCCCTCAATGTGAAAATACTATGAGAACCTGTGATTTTTGTGCTTCTTCCGGTTTTTAATTTGATTTCATATAATTCTTCTGTAATATCATGTCTAATGATCTTATTTAATGGTCTAAACTTTATTTTATAATTTTCATCAAATGCAGGTACTTCTATTTGGCTTTCTACATCTGCACAGACATAGTTGCTATTTGGTAATTTATCTATATTTTTTGATTTTTTAATAAGCTCATCAGATATTTTTCCTATGGGGATAATTTTTATAATTCCGTTTTGTTTTATTATTGTTGGTTCTGAGTAATCTACGCTACAGTAAACAGGACCTCTGTAACCAAATTTGTATAATAATGGAATTGCTGCTGAGTGATCTGAATGTGGGTGGGTTAGTACTACTGCATCTAATTCGTTAATATTAAACTCTGGCAGGTCAAAATAAGGATAAGCATATTTATTATCTGAAGCTGCAACATCTACTCCTGCATCTAATAATACCTTAGATTCTTGAGTTTGAAGTAAATAACAGGATCTGCCTACTTGTCTAGCCCCTCCTAAAAAAGAGATTCTAACCCATTCGTTCTTTCTTTCTGTTTGCCATCCAGAATATATTTTTTCTCCTGTTTTGTTTAAGAAATTTCTTCTATAATCATTATTTTCATATAATACAGTCCTAATATTTTCTATTAGTTTAGAACGTATCGAAGGAATTCTTTTTACTAATGGGACCCATAATGTTTCTCTTTTAATCTCTTTTAGAACTTCTCCGGATTTTCCTATTGCTAATCCTGGTTTTTCTGCTTCTATTACAACTCTGGATAACTGAGGATCAAAGATTATATTTAATTGACCTGCATCTTTTGGAATTATCTTTTGCATCTTTGCTTTTGCTTCTTCCATATCCATTGTCATACTTGGATCTGGGCGTACTTCAATGCGCTTTTTTATAGTATCCACTATATCTTTTATTACTCCATTATTATCTAAGAAAAATTCTCTAGATTTTGTATAGAGAACGATATTCGCGCCTTCAAATACTGCTGCTGAGATTTTAGCGCTTTCTGGAATATTTTTCAATATTTCTTTTAATATATCTGACATTTACGGGTTTCACCTAAATTTGAGAAAAATTACAAAGTAATCTTTTGTATAAGCTCTTTTGTTGCAACTTTTTCAACACCTTTCTCAGTTATTTTTATAATATCTATTCCGTCTCCGGAGTTCATATCACGCTGAATCGCTGCGTTTAAACATTGAACTGCTAAAGTAACTCCTTCTTGTAAGGTCATTTCTGGTCTGTATAAAGTGTCTAATACACCATAGGCCATAACGGAACCAGAACCGGATGATAAAAAATCTTTACATTCTGATAATGAACCATCTGGATAAACATCAAAAATATGGAACCCTAGATTGTCTTTTCCACCCAATATGAAATGTGAAATTCCGGGGATTGTTGACATTTTTCTTATATTTTGGTAAACTATGCCGGAAAGTAAATTAGCTGCTTCTTTTAATGTTACTCTTTTTTCTTTTCTTATTTCCATTAATCTTAATTCTGCACCTATTAATTTCGTTATTAATTGAGCATCAGAGGCAACACCTGCCATTGTTAATGCGATATTATCTGTAATTTGATATATTTTTTGGGCTCTTTTATCTACTATAATCCCGCCGCCTGCTCTTTTATCTGCAGCTAGTATGATTCCATCTTTACATTTTATACCAACAGTAGTTGTTCCTGTTTTAAGATATTCTTTAGTCATTTTGATCAGAATCAGATCTAAAAATGAGAATCAGATCTAGGAATAAAAAATATTAGAGTATTTATAAACTTTTCTGTTTAAAC
>JAHJRB010000033.1 GCA_018831025.1 Nanobdellota archaeon
ATTAAAACAAAAGCTTTATAAATAACCTCACTATTAATACAAATATTGCAATTTTAGTGAGGTTAAAATGTATGTTAAAAGAACACTTGAAAGTAAGATAAAAAGGTTCTTAAAAAGAAAGGAAATAATAGCAATAGTTGGAACAAGAAGATGTGGAAAAACAACATTAATGAAGCATCTTTTAAAAAATGTTAAAAATGCCAAATACATTAGTTTTGATGATCAGGAAACATTACGTATATTTAAAGAAGATATAAATTTATTCATAAAAACATACATAGAAAATACTGACTTCTTATTCATAGATGAATTCCAATATGCAAAAGAAGGAGGAAAACAACTCAAGTTCATATATGACAATCATAATACAAAAATTATAATTTCAGGATCTTCTGTAGCAGAATTATCTATCCAAAGCCTCAAGTATTTAGTAGGAAGAATATTTATATTTACCCTTAATCCTTTCTCATTTATGGAATTTTTAGAATACAAAGAAAAAACATTAATAAAAAATTTTTCTGAAAAAAGATTATCTGAAGTTTTCATAGATAAAATATTTAAACTTTATGAGGAATATGTCATTTATGGTGCTTATCCAGAAGTTGTTCTTTCAAAAACAGAAGAAGAAAAAAAAGAAGTTCTAAAAAATATATATAACACCTATTTATTAAGGGAAATAAAAGAAATTTTACAAATTAGTGAAGACTTCAAACTTATTAAACTCATTAAAGCATTAGCATTACAAGTAGGCAATTTAGTTAATTATCAAGAATTATCTTCCTTAACAGGCTTTGAACATAAAGAAATTGTTAATTATATTAATATCCTAAAAAAAACATTTATATGTCTTGAAAGCAAACCTTTTTTTACGAATAAAAGAAAAGAACTTGTTAAAACACCAAAGATTTTCTTTTTAGATACAGGATTTAGAAATCATGTTATTGGAAATTTCCAAAAATTAGACACAAGAACAGATTCAGGAGCTCTCAATGAAAATTTTGTTGCTATAGAGTTATTTAAAAAAGAAATTTCTTTTAATTACTGGCGTACAAAAGCAGGAGCAGAGGTTGATTTTATTATTGAAATAAATAATGAACTAATTCCTATTGAAGTTAAATCTGCATTAAAAAATCCAAAATATGGCAAATCTTTTAAAAATTTTGTTGAAGAATATAAATCAAAAAAAGGTTTTATATTATCCTCTAGATATCAAAATAAAATAAAATTGAATAAAACTTCAATAAACTTTTCTCCCATCTTTTTAGTTTCAAAGATAGTTTGATTAAATAGTTTTCAACAAATTTTCTATTAACTTTTTTACTTTTTTTATATCTCCTTCATTATACGCTTTAATACCAAAAATACCTTTAAAACTATCATCAAATTGTTTTTTATCTAAAAATATTTTTTGTTTTTTCAATCCTTCTTTTAACATTTCTGGATTTCCATTCATCTGTTAATTCCTGTCTTACAGCTATCCCCCTTAATCTTTTATCAATCCAATCTTTTGGATAGCCTTTTAATTCATAATAATTTTTTGCCCTATCTTGAGCTAATTCTGGGTTTTCTATTTCTTGTATCCTTTCATAACCTACTTTTGCAAGCCATAATTTGAAAGGCTCTGCTTTCTTGCTTGGAATTGATTGAATTATTCTAAACATAGATTCTGTATTTGCACAGTCTGTTAGGTATTTTTTACCATCAGAAGACACTAATTTCAGTTGTCGACAAATTGTCGATAACTCAACACCTTGTTCTAGTTCTCTTTCTTTAAGTCTATACCAATAATCATTCGCGTCCTTACTTTCTGTCAAGGCTTCTACTACATCAATTACACTAAAATACCATTTTTATGCCAAGTTCTTCTAATATTTTTTCCTTGAAATACTACTAATGATTTATTTTGTTTTATTTTTATTCACCCGTATTAGTTTTTTATTATTTAAATATATAATTATTCCTGTACTTTAGTTAATACTTTTACAACTCTAAATATTCTAGGATATTTTTTAACTTTTTCATTAAAGCTTTCCTCACTTTCACTAACAACTACTTCATAAATTACACTAGCAGTTAAATCTACTATATCTGCACGTGAACCATCTAAAAATATAGCCTCTGTAATAAAAACATGATTAAGTTCCTTCAACCATCTACAAATATCTAACTTCTTAATAATATGCTCTCTACTCTCTCCACTACTCCATTTTAAACAATTTAATTTTCTATTACTAACTCTAACATGTTGTAATCTTATATTAACACCAAAACACTTTTCTTTTAGCCTCCTAATTTGGTTTTCGTTAGCTCTTTTCTTACATTCTTTTTGACTTCCTTTCATTTTTTCAATATTCATAAAAAATCACCTCAAGAATTACCTCAACTTTTTAATGGAAAAACCGAACTTGTGCAGGTTTTGGAATTTTTTTAGAAATCAAAAGAATTAAATGGTTAGCTGAAAATATTGAAGTGCCTTTTATTTGTTTTGATTAAGATTTATGTCCGAGTTCTGTGAACGAACGTGAACCCATCTAAAACAGAAAGTTTTATATTAAAAAAATACAATTAAAGGATAGAGAGGTGTTAAATATCAAAAAAACCTTAATTTTATTAGTCATATCTTTATTTTTTCTAGTTTTAATTACCCCAAAAGTTTATTCTGTAGTTGCTGAAGAATGTAATCCTGCTACAGGACCTGGCTACCAAATAGGTTTTGCAGAAGATGCTATTTGTTTTTATTGTTATGAAAATGATGGACTCTGTTTAGATATAGAATTTAAAGATAGTTGGTGTATAAGCAATAATGCCTACGACCCAGATTGTTATTATCCAATTCAAGCTACACAATCTGAAAAATATAGTTATTGGTATGATTCTATAAATCAAAAGCTATGGTGGATTCCTTATGATTTCTGCGGAGATGGAATAGATAATGATGGAGATGGAGCAATAGATTTTGCAGACGGAGAATGTGATGAAAATTTACAAACACCAACTTACAGTCCCCCAGGAACAGTTTTAGAAGGAACCCAAATAACAGTAAGCTGTCCATTCCTACCTTTAGTTAATGGAGTATCCTTTACAGATTACACCTTCAGCCAACAACCAACTAAAAGACCCACAGTTAATGCTTATATGATAACAACATCTTGTGGTAATCCTATAGGATGGTCAGGAAACACAGCCCAATTCACATGTAATGCTGCAGGTGGACAACTAGCCTGCCATTCTAACCAATTAGGAGACTCAGAGTCAACAATTAGTTCAGTCTCAGTAAGTTATCTATCATGTGCAGCAAAAGGAGGAGCCTTAACAAGACCAGCAGGTTATATGTGCGATACTGTTCCAGCTTCAGATGGAACTTGCTATGTAAACTGTGTAAAAGACTTAAGAGATCCAGATGGAGACGGCTTAACAACATTTGAAGAAGAAACAGCAGGAGCAGACGGTTTTATTACTAATCCAAACAACCCAGATACAGATGGTGATGGAATTTCAGATGGTCCTTTAGCCCCGGTAGGAAGCGGTTTAATACCAGGACCTGATCCTGCTCCAAATGTTGCAGATGAAGTATGTACTTCTGCTGGAGATGAAGATGGAAATGGAGAATCCGATTATGATAGTATAGACGGAAAACATGGAGATATAACCTGTCCTGTCTCAATAACATCAATTACTTCCTCAAAAACAACAGTTGACAATGGAGAAACCTTTACCGTAAGCTGTGGCTCAAGTATAGCAAATATAAATTCAATCTCAGCAACCTTAGGTGGAAGAACCTGTACATTTACTAATTGGGTAGGCTCTACCGCAAACTTTGCATGTACAGCAACATCCACATGTCCAACAACAGAAACAGCAAGATGTTTTGTAGACACTTTAAAATCTTATGCAACTGCTCCAACTGAAAAAACAGCAACAATAACAGTAAAATGTAGTAGTTGCTCAGCTTACATATTAACAACATCCTGTACAACAGACACTAGGTGCGAATGGTGCTTAGAATGTGGAGGAACAAATAAATACAGGGGAGCAGATGGAAACATATGCGTAGCAACAGGAACTTGTTCATATTCTTGTAGAAAAGACAAGTGTAATGCTGTTTGTGATAATACAAACGGCGGCTGGATTAATTATCTTTGTGATAATTATTGTTCTGGAAATAACTTATATATTAGAAGTGATGTAAATAATTTCTGCTACGATGGAATAAGCCCTGATAACTGTTTAGCCTCAACATACACATGTACAACTGGAGTTGCTCAATCCTGCGGAATAACCCCCTGTGATGCGGCAAAGAATTTAGTGGGAAGCTGTAATAATCCATGCGTAAATATAGGGACAGCAACTGATGGAACAGATGCTTATTGCGGAGCTTGTACTCCAACTTGTTCATGTGCTGCCGGATATTATGATATAAACCAAAACATGGCTGATGGTTGTGAATATGCATGTACGATAAGTAACGGAGGAATAGAAATCTGCGATAACAAAGATAATAATTGTAATGGTCAAATAGATGAACAATTAACACAGCAATGCGGAGCAACAGATGCAGGGGAATGTAGTTATGGTATAGAAACATGTTCAGCAGGGGCTTGGACAGGATGCACAGCAATAACTCCTCAAACAGAAATATGTACAGACTTAAAAGATAATGATTGTGACAGTTTATCAGATTATGATACAAAACAAGATTTAGATATGCAGTTTAGACACGGAGATGATAATTGTCCTGTTTCCATAACTGCAATTTCTTTATCAACAGCAACAATAAGAGCAGGAGCAGATACATTTAATATAGAATGTACTGTTTCTCCATCAACTCCAGGATTAAATAGTATCTTTGCTTATATTGATAAAGATGGCAACGGAGTTTATAATAGCGGAGATTTAGATTTAGGATGGCAAGCTGGAGATGTATATGCTTCAGGAAAATACTATTTCAATTCAAGAACAATCTCGACCTCTGGAACATATAAAATAAACTGTGGTGTTTATAGTAGTGGAACAGAACCATTCGACCGTTCTTATCAATCAGGAGCAGATCAAACAGCAACAATAACAGTAATTCCATCAATATGTTCAGATAGAACTCAAACATCTTGTAGTTTCGGAGGAGATTGTAAATGGGTTCCTCAATGTGATTCTTCAAGTCCAAAATACACCGGAGATATAGGAAGATGTGTAGAAACTGCAACAGTAATAACAGAAAGCTGTAGTGTGCCTATATGTTCTGAACAATGTGACGGCTCTAATTTATTAAATGTCTGTACAGCTACATCCCAATGTGTTAGCAAAGTATATCAATTAAGAACTCCTAGCTGTTCATCAACATGTCTTTGTTCATATTCTACCTGGGTAACCCAAGCATGTAATACTGCTTACTGTACTGCAGATTGTAATGCAGGCTTTAAACAAGACACAGGAGTAGATTATTGTAACACTAATTTAGGAGATATCTATAACCGTTGGGAAGGCTGCAGTAGCTTATGTACAATTACAGATGCTGCTGAAGCAGATGTTATAAAAGAAGACTGTGTAAATACTTGTACAGATACAGATGGAGGACAAGTTTATACAACTCAAGGAACTGTAACAGATAAAAATTTATGCTCAAGCTCCTCTCAAATAACATGCCCCGCAACAATAATAAAAACAGATTCTTGCTCAGGAACAACCTTAACAGAATATTTCTGTAACGGAAATGATAACAGCTACACTAATTATAACTGTAACAATCTAGATTCGGTAACTCCAAATTCAGGAACAGATACTTGTATTTGGTCAGATTATGGCTGTAGTACCGGAGCTTGCTCTTTAACTTCCTCAGGCAATGTTAATTGTGATTCTTATGATGACATAGATGGAAGTGACGGAGTTATAAAAGATTATGAAACTGATGCAACAAAATGTATTTTAGGATGCACAACAACTTCTTGTTGCCTAGCTCCTTTAACTTACACCTCAGATGGTCTCTGCGGAACTAAAACAATAGAAGGAATAAATTACATAGCATATAATGATGGAGCAAATAAATGGGGAACTTTATCAACTGTAAATGCAGTAAAAGAAATCTGTAATGATGGAAAAGACAATAACTGTAATGGGTTTATAGATTCTAAAGACCCTGCATGTGTAATAGTTACTTCAATAAATTCTCTTGATACAGTAACTCAAATAGATCAAAGCTTTGAAGTTAAATGCGGAACCACAATAGACTCAAATTGTATGGGTTTAACAATCTCAGCAGGAAGCTGTGTATTTGATGAAACAAAAGGAACAGCTGGATGGGATTTAACAAATCCTAATGAACCAAAAGCAATTTTCTCCTGCACAGCATCAGCAGCAGGAAGCATAAATTTAAACTGTTATATCTCAAATAATCAAGACGGATCTTGTACAGTAGGAGGAATAACAGCAACACCAACACCTTCTAATATAGGAAAAACAATAACAGCAATAGCTTCAGCATGTGGTTCTAGAGTTATTGGAGACTGTCCATTTGATGGAAAATGTGAATGGTGTCCTACCTGCGGTTCTTTAGATAATAC
>JAHJRB010000034.1 GCA_018831025.1 Nanobdellota archaeon
CCTCCAAGTCTAATACTTTCCACATTATCAATATAGTAATTAAAACTAGCACCATGATAAGCAAGGACATCAAAACCTGAAAAGTTAACACTGGAGTGTATATTAACAAAACTAGGATTGCTAACCATAAAAACATTATCCATCTCAAAGAGTTCTTTGCAGTATTTTTTCTCTAGAACTGGCTGGGGTTCAGTCAGTCTAGATGCATCATGATTTCCAGGACAGATTATTATTTTAATATTTTTAGGAATTCTTTTAACCAACTCAGTAAAATAATCATACTGTCTATATATATCATTAATATCGCAATCTTTCTCCTGCCCGGGATAAATTCCAACACCATCAACTAAATCTCCTGTAATAAAAAGATACTTTAATTTGTTAGCAATTTTTTTCTGTTCATCATTTCCATTTCCACCACTCAACCACTTTAAAAATTTCTCAAACTCATTTTTCAAAAATTGCTTATTTCCAACATGTAAATCAGAAATAAAACCACAATAAACTTCGTTATCACATTTTTTAACACCCATACTTAGAGGGACTTCAGGAAAAATCAAATTATTTACAAAAATAAAGTCTCCATTTTTAATCCCAACAAAACCCACAATTTCATCATCACATATGTCCTTTGCATCATTGTATAGCTCTGTTTTATTTTTATTAATAAGCACATTTATGTCTCCGCTTAAATCCTCTACTTTTAATAAAACATTATCATTCCTCGTTATTTTTTTCTCAACAACAATACCAATAACCGCAACTCTTTCATTATCTCCCTTCCCTCTAACTCTATTCAAAGATAAAACTTCTTTCAATTCTTGTCTTCCGCGTAAAATTCCACTTATAGCTTCAAATCTTTTTCTAAAATGTCCAACAAAATCTTCAACACTTCTTTTCTTTGCTTTTTCTTTAAAAGATTTTAAAACGATAACGCTGCTGTCTTCTCCATTCTCTTCTTCTTCAATTACAACTCCTTCCTCCTTCTTAACATCCTCCAATATTTTGCTAGCTTTCTTTTCGTCCAAACTTAATAATTCTAAAAAAGTATTATACCATTCTCCGTCTTTCCCTTTTTCCATAAGCGCTTTAGAATTATCAAACTCATTCCAATTCAAATCTATACTTTTTTTATTTTCAAACACTGCATTTAATATATCTTTATTCAAAACTAAAACTTCCTCATTTCTCATTACTCTTTTCTTTAATAACTTTAAAAAATCTTCACAATTAAAATTTCTTGGAATATTCTCTATAAAATCATTAGTTACAAAATATCCTTCTTTTTTAAAAAAAGAGACTACTTCTTTCATTTTTTACAGATTTAAACTATCTATTAAAATTTCTTTTACTTCCCCGATACTGGACTCAGGTATTGCTAAAGATATTTCCCTAGTCCTCCCATATCTACCTTTACTGATTACCTTAGCATTTATTATCCCAAGCATATCTAACTCCGCAATTATATCACTAATTCTCCTCTGAGTTAACGGTTTTAAACTACATTTGCTACAATTTTTTTTGTAGATTTCATAAACATCTCCTGTAAACAAAGATTTTTTATCAAAATTCAAAGAAAAAATACTATGTAATGCTAATTGACTTTGTTTAGGCTGTGTTGTTATTATATCAAATATCCTATCTCTCTCAATTTTTTCCTCAGCTTCATCTAAATGTTCTATCATAATTTCGGTCTGATTTTTTCTTTCAGCCATCTCTCCAGCCACCCTTAATAACTCTAAAGCTCTTCTGGCATCTCCATGTTCCCTAGCTGCATAAGCACTACATTTTTCAATAACTCCATTTTTAACAACCCCTTCTCTAAATGCTAATTTTACTCTCTCTTTTAGTATATCCTGTAATTGTAGGGCATTATATGGGGGAAAAACTAATTCCTCTTCACTCAAACTGGATTTAATCCTTGGGTCTATATTATCTACAAACAAAAGATCATTGCTTATTCCGATAATGCTAACCTGGGCATTCTTTAATTCGGAATTCATTCTTGTTAAATTATATAATATTCCATCCCCTGCTTTTTCAACTAATTGATCTATCTCATCCAACACAAGAATAACTAATTGTTTATCCCCTTCAAGAATTTTTATAAAAGTTTTATATACTGCATCTGTTGGCAATCCAGTGGCAGGAACATCTTTACCAAAAATACTACAAAGCTGTGCAATTAATCTATATTCTGTATCTGCAACCCTTTTCATTTTACAATTAAGATAAGCAATCTTTAAAGGAATGTTCTTCTTCTTGCTTGTTTCCATAATCTGATCAGTTACATATTTACTAACAACTGTTTTGCCTGTCCCAGTTTTTCCATAAAGAAATAAATTACTCGGCTTTTCCAATCTTAAAGCCGGTGCTAGTATCCCTGCTATTTGATTTATCTGTTCATCTCTATGAGGTATATTCTCAGGAGTAAACTGATCTTGCAAAGCCTTTTTATTGATAAATAATGGTTTCTTTTTTAAATAACTTTCAAAAAATTTATCTAATTTTTTTGCCATACCCTTATTAATTATAATGTTATATTTAAACCATTTCTTTAAACTCCATTACCCCCTCACCTTCGTTTCCTTTAGAACTATCTCCATAGGAAACAGAGCCCATCAAAATAATTTTAATTACTCATTAATAGCACCTTCATTTCATGTAGAACTTTTTAGTAATAACTCTTTAACTATATACTATACTATAGAAAAATTTATAAAATAATATAATAATATAATAAATATATATTTTTATTATATTAATATTATACCCATGTCAGATACCATAATTCTCAATTTAACAACTAACAAAAAAACAAAAATAGAGAACAACCAAAAAACCTTTTATAAAAACTCCATCCGCAACCAAGGAGGGAGAGGGTCTCTACCTATATAGCTTATGCATAATATAACTTACAAATAAGAAAAATATATAAATAAGTGAAAACACTTTAACAAACATGTCACCAGACGAAAATAAAAAATACTCTAAACAAATTATAGGAAAGACAGTAGTAAGCAAAACCGGAAAACGTTTTGGAGAAGTTGGAGATATTAGCTTTGAAACAAGAACAGGAGAATTACTACAAATTGTTCTTAGGAGTCCAACCTCTTATACTCAAGACCTAGAATTGGAAAGAAATAAAGCAGGAGAGTTAATTATTCCATTTTCAGCAGTTATCGCAGTAGGAGATTTTGTAGTAGTAGCTGAAGAAGATATAATCTAAACCTTTAAAAACACACTTTTTTCTATATTTTTGTAATGAAACACTTTAAAGACACTTCAGAGATTAAGGTATCTAAGAACATAATAGACCAAATAGTAGGTCAAGATAATGTAATAGAGATAGTTAGAAAAGCAGCAAAGCAACGTAGGCATATATTACTTATAGGCCAATCAGGTACAGGAAAGTCTTTAACAGGCCAAGCCTTAGCAGAATTACTACCAGATGAGAAATTAGTTGATATTATTTCATTAGATAATCCTTCAGATGATAATAATCCAATAATAAAGACCCTTCCTAAAGGTCACGGTAAAAAATTAATACAAAAAGCAAAGCTTCAGGCTATGTCTTCTGTAAAAGGTCAAAATATAATATTTTTTATTTTAGTTATAATAGCTTTAATATCCCCTTGGTGGATACGTTCACAATACGGAGATATTATGGCAGCAGCAGCATTAATTGGTTCTATGATGTTCCTAGGTGCTTATGTATTATTTATGAATTTATCAAGGAAAGTTACATTAGTTGGACAGCAAATTAAAATTCCAAAATTACTTGTAGATAATTCTTTAACAATAAAAGCACCATTTATAGATGGTTCTGGTGCTCAAGTAGATGCTTTACTAGGCAGCGTGCTTCATGATCCTCTTCAGTCCGGAGGTCTAGGCACCCCCGCATATGAGAGAGTCATTCCAGGAATGGTGCATAAGGCAAATGGAGGAGTTTTATTCATAGATGAAATTGGCAACTTACTTCCAATAGCCCAACAAGAATTACTTACGGCATTACAAGAAAAAAAATTCCCAATAACTTGTAGAACCGAAAGATCTTCAGGAGCTTCTGTAGTTACAACTCCCGCACCAACAGATTTTGTTTTAGTTGCAGCCGGAACAGAAGACACAATAAAAAATATGCATCCAGCATTAAGATCTAGAATAAGAGGTTATGGTTATGAAGTTTATATGAATGATGAAATGCCGGACAATAAAGAAATGCATGAAAAGATAGCTCAGTTCGTCGCCCAAGAAGTTGTTAAAGATAAGAAAATTCCTCATTTTAGTTACGAAGCTGTAAATTCTATAATCCAGGAAGCAAGAAAGCGTTCTGGCAGAGCCGGAAAACTTACATTAAGGTTAAGAGAATTAGGAGGATTGGTAAGGGCAGCAGGAGATTTAGCATTAGAAAAAAAATCAAAAGTAGTCCAAGCTATCCATATTAAAAAAGCGAAAGTCATGGCCAGAACATTAGAACAGCAAATGGCAGACAGATATATCGAACAGAAAAAACAATACCAAGTTATTATGACTACTGGAACTCAAATAGGAAGAGTAAATGGTCTAGCAGTTCTTGGCTCTGATAATTACTTCTCTGGTATAATTTTACCAATAGAGTCCGAAGTAACTCCAGGCGGAAGAAAATCTGAAATCATAGCAACAGGTCAATTAGGTAAAATAGCTAAAGAAGCTGTTAAGAACGTCTCAGCAATTATCTTGAAACACTTTGGAGAAGACATCAAAGAAAAATATGATATCTTTTGTCAATTCCTGCAAACAGAATCAGGGGTAGAAGGAGATTCCGCTTCTATAGCAGTTGCAACAGCAATCGTATCAGCTTTAAAAAAAGTACCAGTGCGCCAAGATACAGCAATGACAGGTTCTTTATCTGTTCGTGGAGAAGTATTAGCTGTAGGGGGGGTAACAACAAAGGTAGAAGCAGCAATAGAAGCAGGGCTTAAACAAGTAATAATTCCAAAATCAAATGAAAAAGACTTAGCATTAACATCTCAACAAAAATCAAAGATAAAAATAATTCCAGTTTCTACAATTCAAGAAGTTTTAAAGCATGCTTTAGATTGGAAAGGAAAACAAAATATTCTTAGAAAATTAAACTAAAAGCCGGTCCTCCTTAAATAGTACGAACCCGCGGGATCAGGACCACTATACCCCCCCATTCCTAAGTGAGCATTCACTCTTGACTTTACTAGTTCTTTTATATTTCCTCCTCTTAAAATCCCCTCTTTTCTTAATTTTTTTAATAAATAAGAATTACATAAATCAAGTACAGCAACTACAATAGGGTCCTCTGAAATCTCTTCAGGTTTGTCTTTAGAGTCTCCCTTCCCAACAAAACTATTCAATGTATTATCTACCAAACTACTAAGCTCCAAAGAACCCCCTACCCAACTCATACTCCTTATCTTACTCATTTTAATCCTTTAGAACCTCTTTACTATTTTTTTATAAATAATTTAGGTTTTTAAATCTTATTCTCCTTTTTTTCTCTCGACGACAAAACATTTAAATATATCATGGGCACTACACTTATTTCTATGTATATACGCATTAAAACCCATAAAAACCAAAGATATGCCTATTTAGTCCAAACTAAGAGATATAAGAGAAGTCCTTATCCAAAACAAAAAACAATCGCTTATCTAGGTAGAGTTATAACCCCAAAAAAAACCCAAAATATTCACTTTAAGGAGCACATTAACAATAATTTAAAAGATTACTTGAAAGATAAAAAAACAAAAGATATTTTTTTAGATTTAATAAACTTAGAGCTAAAAAACCATACTCTTAAAATTAATTTAGAGGATATTTCAGAAGACAGTAAACCAATTGTCTATGAAATTAACGAAGGATTCCTCTGTAATTACACTATTAAAAAACTTTTAAATTTCAAATTGCCTATACAAACACCAGAAAAAGACGCACCTATTGATTTAGCTAAAACAATATTAGAAGCGGGAATTAAAATCTCTCCAAATTTATTCATCCAAATTTTCAAAAAGCTAAAATACTAAATAATATTTAATTAAACCAATGAAAGAAGACATTATTAAGCTATTAAAGAAACATACAGGATTAAAAGATGTCCAATTAGAGATTCCTCCAAACCCCATTCTAGGAGATTATGCCTTTCCTTGTTTTCAATTATGCAAAAAATATAAATTGCCCGCTCATGAAATTGCAAAAAATCTAGCAAAAGAACTCCAACAAGTAAAAGGAATTAGCGTTATAGAACCCAACGGACCTTATCTAAACTTCTTCATTAACAAGCAAGACCTAATTAACACAATACTTCCAGAAATATTAACTCAAAAATCTAAATACGGAAGCTCTAAAATAGGAAAACAACAAAAAATAATAATTGAATTTTCTCAGGCAAATACCCATAAAGCATTCCATGTAGGTCATTTAAGGGGAACCTGTTTAGGAGAATCTCTAGCAAGAATTTTTGAATTTCTAGATTATAAAGTCATAAGGGCAAACTATCAGGGAGACACAGGTGCTCATGTAGCTAAATGGCTTTGGTATTATCAAAAATATCAGAAAAACAAAACTTTTCCAAAAAAAGATGTAGAAGAATACATAGCAAATATTTACGTTAATGCTGTTAAAAAATTAACCTCTAACCCAAAACTCCAAGATGAAGTAGATAAAATAAATTATAATTTAGAAAATAATAAGGATACTAAATTAACTAGCCTATGGAAAAAAACAAGAGACCTTTCTTTAAAAGAATTTGAAAAAATATATAAGGAATTAGATACAAAATTTGACGTGTACTTCTTCGAGAGAGAAATGGAACAACCGGGAAAAGAAATTGTAAAGCAACTATTAGAGAAGAAAATAGCAGAGATTAGCGACGGAGCAACAATCGTTGATTTAGAAAAATATAACTTAGGAAAATGGGTTTTATTAAGAAAAGATGGAACTTGTTTATATTCTGCAAAAGATTTAGCATTAGCAAAGATAAAGTTTGAAAAATATAAAGTAAAAGAAAGCATATATGTCGTAGGCGCAGCGCAGAACCTCCATCTTCAACAGTTATTCAAGACCTTAGAATTATTAAATTTCAAAAAACCGCTTTATCATCTTTCATTTACAGAAGTCCGTTTACCAACCGGAAAAATGTCTTCAAGAACAGGGGAAAATATCCTTTATTCAGATATGAAACAAGAGTTGTTAAGAGAAGCAGTAATCCAAACAAAACAACATAATTCAAAGCTCTCAAAAAAAGAAATTGAAAGAATCTCAAAACAAACATCCTCTGCTGCAATTAAATATGTAATGTTGTCTCAAGCCTCAACAAAACCGATTATATTTGACCATAAAAAGGCTTTAGAGTTTGAGGGAGAGACTGGACCTTACTTGCAATATACCCACGCAAGGATCTGTTCTATACTAAAAAAAGAAAAGCCACAAGCAGTTAAAGAGTTTTCATCTTTAGTTTCCTTAGAAGAGCAAAATCTTATAAACAAGCTTTCTAAATTCCAAAACGTAATAAGAAAATCCGCCAAAGAATTGAAAGTAAATCTCCTTACTATTTATTTGTTTGAATTATCCAAAACCTTCAACGAATTCTATCATACTTGCTCAATCTTAAAAGCAACCGAACCGCTTAAACAAGAGCGCCTGGCTCTAGCCTTAGCAACGAAGATAACGCTTCAAAATGGATTAAATTTGCTTGCAATATCCTCTCCTGAATCTATGTAGTTTAAGAGAGAAATATTTAAAAACTCCTTTTCTCCAAAAGTATTATGCCAATCGTAGGATTTAATTTTGATAAAACTTTAGCAGAACGTACTGGTAAAGTACAAAAGGGTATGAGAGCAGCTCATAATATTATAATTAATTCTATCGAGAAAGAAGATCTTAATATGGGAAAAACCACAAAGAAAGCAGGTTTAAAATTTAGTTTTGAATATGAAGTTAAATATGAACCAAAAATAGGAAACATTTCAATTCTAGGCCATATCCTTTATCTTGAAGACGAAAAAAAGATTAATGAAATTCTTGCAAAATGGAAGAAAAGCAAAACAATAGAACCAGAATTAACAATGCAATTAATAAACACAGCAATAGTTAAATCGACGATAAAAGCCCTTTCCTTGTCTCAGGATGTTAATCTTCCACCACATCTACCCATTCCAACAATACAACCAAAAACAATCGCTTCAGATAAAACAAATGAGTATATTGGATAATTCTTTAGAATTAAAAAAGAGAAAAGAATCTTAAAGATCCTTTCCTTGAACTGTTTTTCTATTGTTTGCTTGTGCTCTTCTTGCAGCCTCTTTAATTAGGTCTGTTACTTTTTCATTTAGAACATTCGCAAAATCACCTGAAACATTGCAACCACTCGCATGTTCTTTTATTTTAGATCTCACAACAACTAAATCTGCCATTTGTTTCACCTCGCTATTTATATTAAATTATAAAATATTTGAAATAGCCTTGATATTTAAAATTTATGGTTTTATAGCCTCTAAATGCCTTTTTAACCCATTCTAGCAATAGTGAATTAATATCTATAATCTCATACAATAAAATATTAATATGTTAAGCAGTTAAGCAATCATTAAGCAAGCAGTTAAGCAAGCAGTTAAGCACATAAAATGGTTGAAAATGACCCCTATTTCACGGAAAAAGTAAGAAATGCCTTCGAAAACGTTAAAAAAGACATAAATAGATTAGATAATGAGATATTAAGCGTAAAAACGGATTTAAATCAAATAAAAAGTAATATTTTTTCTTTAAAAGAAGAAATCAATAAGATTATACCTTATTTAGAGAAAATAAGCATAAATAAGCCTTCAATAATAGGTGAAAGTTCCACAGGAAATGAAGGGGTCTTAAGCAAGCAAGCAGTTAAGCAAGCAAGCAAGCAAGCAGTTAAGCACATAAGCACAGAGCAATTTGACGAACTCAATGTAATCCAGGAGGATATTAAGAGGCAATTTGAAGGCCTTACAAAGCAGGAGTTCCTCACTTTTTTAACAATATATCAATTAGAGGAAGAATTAGAGATTGTACGCTTTGTTGACATAGCTAGGCGTTTAAAGCTCTCAGAAGGGTGCGTAAGGGCATATATTACCAAACTATTGGAGAAAAATATCCCAATTATTAAAAAAAGGATCAATAATCGTATAATAAACCTCTCACTTTTACCAGAATTTAGGAAGTTAGGCCTAAAAAAAGCTTTAACTAATATGTATTATAACCTAGATCCTCTTCAAAGGCACTTATCAGAGGAATATTAACCCCTCACTTTAGAATATTATACGAACTAATAGCTTATTTTTACCGTCGGTAAGCTTATTTTATCTCTCACTTCGGTTATTTGTGCGAACTATTTCATCATTATTTCTAAAAATCCTTTCTCATAAAAATAAATTAGGAATTTATCTATTATTTTCTCTAAATATTGTTCGTCGAACGTTTGTAGAACCTTCCAAAACCTCAATAATACTTAAGATAAAGCGTAACTTACGTAAGTTACGCGTAATATTACGTAACTTACACATAACTTACACTTAACATTTTAACCAAAAATCTTTTATATAACAAAGATATTACTATTCATATGTTTCATTGGTTATTTGGGAAAACTATAAAGAAGCATCTAAAAAAAGAGTTGTCTTCGATAAATAAAGTTTTAGATAATTCTTTCAGTAATATAAAACAAGATTTCTTAAATATGCATGGGAGGGTTAGTTTTCACGATAAAAACTATGAGAATATATTAAGAAGACTGGAAAGATTAGAAGATCATTTACTAAAAATAACGTCCCCCATCTCACAAAAATATGAAAGGGAAGTGGATGAAGGGGAATTTAGTCCAAAAATTTTAGAGTCTGAATGGAGTTCTCTAACAGAGAGACAGAAAGATATACTTAAAGTATTAGCACGGCTTCAATTTGAGGGAGGAAAAGAGTGGATTTCTCTAAAGCAGTTGGTTGATGATATGTATCATGATAAAAATTATGACGATATTAGGCCATTGGTTTCTTCTTATATCTCCATCTTAGTAGAGCACAATTTGGCAAAAAAGAAGAGGGTTGGAAAACAGTTGTTTGTTTCATTAAGTGAAAAAAGCCAATCTTATATATCTAAGTTCCCAGAATCAAAGAAAAAAAAGATGTTGAGATTGCAAAAAGAAGTTGATTAATCTATAAAAATTTTTAAGAAAAAATTAAAACAATTAGCTCAGAAACCTTTAAAAAGGTTTAATTTATTATATATAAAAAAGAGTTCTTGATATATTAGAAAAAATGGTAAAAAGAATCTATTTTGGATATAATCAGTTTGCAGGAAAATACTATATAAATGATAGAACTGGAAGCTCAGATAGCACAAATTGTCCTTCATTTTTTACATTAGAGGCAGCAGTTTCTTATTTAGAAGATTGCTGGGGAAATAGGAAAATAGAGTTACATCATTCTCCGGATTTAGATCGTGTGATTTTAAAGGTACTTAAGGTAGCAGAAATAAAAGCAGAGTTTCCCAAAAAGTAGCATTACCTATAAGTAGTTACAAATAGAAAAGTTTATATATCTCTTTTCTTTGGTATTATTATGCCACATATTCCCCATACTTTGGAAAGAACAGCATTGATAAGAGGAAAAGGATGTGTATTTCATTACACCTGTAACCCTCCAGATCAGGAAGTTTTAGATAGATATGGAATCGGAGCAATAGGTTCGAATTTTGGTTGTGGAGATCCCAGGGAAGTTTTAACCATTCCCACTAGTGTTTATGAAATGTTAGGATTATCTTTTGACGGGGACGATTTAAGAGTAGTCAGTGAAACCTTACTTAGGAAATTAGAAGTAAATTAAAACTTTTAAGCAAATCTTAAAATATTTATAGTTAAAAACCTTTAAGCAAAACCTAAAGATTTTATTATGTTAAAACTTTGCTTGATTTTGCACGAAAACCCTGCATTTTTTCATAAAATATAACAAAAGATTACTACAATAATATTTTTATACCCTAATTTTATTAATAATTTAAAATGATCCCAAAAAGACTTTCAATGTTACTTTATGAAGATGGACTAAGGGTTGGAGCAGCTCATGTTTGTTCAGATAGCTGGTATCAAAAATTATTGGAACAAGGATATACTCCAGTACCAGAAGAAGTGGCAAGTGATGCTTTTGAAGCACTAGTTGCAGATAGAATGAACAGGACTCCAATAATAGACTTTAAACCTGTAGTTATTGCTTAAAACTTTTAAGAATACATTAAAAAGTTCGTATAAACCAATAAATAGTTCATATAATCAGCATTGTCTGAACTTTTTTATTCTACTATTTTTGTAGCTTTTTTTAAAATAATCTTACCTTCTTCAGCTTCTGCAGCAAGTTCATCACCTACTTTTAATCCTGCATCTTTAATCAAAGAACTTGGTAAGTTAACTTTATATTTTATGTACTTTTTTTCTTTATATTCTCTAGAAACTTCTTTCAAAACCTTCATATCTTTTTAGAATACTTCCAACTATTTAAACTTTTAGAGACCAAAATTTAGAGACCGAAAGATTTATATAATAATTAGGTCTCTAATATAATATGGAAATTAAAATAAAAAAATGTCCTAAATGTGGCAGAGAGGGAATAAGGATGACAAGGGGAGTTTGCTTCAATTGTTACAGAAAATTTATTTGGAAGAAACCAAAGGGAATTTGTAAAAGGTGTAAAAGATTAATATTTATTCATGCTAAAGGTTATTGTGGAGGATGTTACAATTTTATTTTCCATTTAGAGAAGACGAAGTCCTACAATTATAAGAAATCCCATGGGATTGATATAATCTTATATAGAAAAATCACAAAAAAATGTATGATATGTGGATTTGACAAAGTTGTCGAGTTACACCACTTAGATCATGACCATAAAAACTCTTCCGAAGGAAACTTAATAGGATTATGTCCAAACCATCACAAAATGTTACATCACTACAAATATAAAAAAGAAATAATCAAAAAATTGAAGGAGAAAAAATTAAAAAATTTAAGGTGCTTCTTGACTAGCTAAATGTTCATAAAAATGTTCTGAATTCCAAGGTCTATCTCTGTAATGCCTCTGTGATAATTCACTTTGTCTTTGTACTAATGTTGTTCTTTCTTCTACTTCTAGATCATAGTCTGTTTTATCTCCACTTTCGCCTAAAGCTGCATTTTTTAAGGTTTCCAAATAACCAAAATAATCTCCAACATATCTCTCCATTCCTTTAGGTGGGTGGCGATGTGTTCTAACCACTTCTAGGGCATCTTCCATATCTGGAAATAAAATTAGTGTTTGAAGGGCTTGAGACTTATCTAGACCCATTTCCATTAAAATTTCAGCATCATCCATCATTTGGACCAGTCTTCTTTTTGAGATTTTAATTGTTGTTGGATGTTTCTTCATTTTAGTTAGCTAATTTTTTAGCCTTTTTAAAACTTACTAAAGATAAAATATATAAACATAAACAATAATATAACAAATTCATGAAAAAAATATTATTCTTAATTTTAACTTTAATTTTACTTACTGGATGCACTGTACCCAAACAAACACTACCCAAAACTACTGAAGAAACTACTTTTTGTAAAGCTCCTTATATAGAATATCAAAAAGAAAAATGTTGCTTAGATCAAAATAACAATGGAATCTGCGATGATGATGATTTAATAGATAAAGAAATGCAGATAGCTGAGAAAAAATTAAATGAAGCTCCTGTAGCAGAAATACCTGAAGTTCCAGAAACAACTTCTTTATTTGAAGAAGGAATACCCGAAGAATGTCCTTATATTTGTGGAGAAGAATACGAATGCAAACCTATTTATAACTCAGAAGGAAAAATCAACAAATGGACTTGTGTTTATATTAAAGAGTAAAATTTAGCTAAGTTCGGTCCCTTCACACAATAAAGGTTCCATCTCCCTCCATAAATAATTTGTATGGTACTTCCCCTTAGGATAAACTAATCCCCCGACAATTTTATCGAAAGCAAGTGCCATATTTAAAGGTTGCATGCTTACATCTCTTGTCATAAAAACACAATCGTTACTCCAACTTCTTCTTGCCACAAAATAACCACACCATCCATCATCAAATCTTCTAACACCATATTCTAAAAAATTAGTATTTGCATTAGGACCAGATTCTATAGGATCATAATATTTTGTAAATCTTAAAATTCCCTCTCTAAATTCCCCTGAAAAAAAAGCCTTTCCATTATAATCTTCAATAATACCACTTAGAGTTTTACCATCTAATTCACTAATAAACATTTCAAAGTAACCTTCAGAAGGAGTATGTCTGTCCCAAGTTCCTACAAAATCAGGAGTCCTTTCATTTACAATCCTCCCAGTTCTTAAAAATCTAATTTCTCTCAATAAACTTTCCCTCTCGTAAACTAAATTAGGGTCCGGTTTAGCATCCTCTTCAAACTCCGTAGCTCCATAACCCCCTATAAGTGTTTGTCTTGAATAGGAATCAATATCAAGACACAATTCTTCTCTTCTTGCACTCCATAAATCCCCATGACTTAGTCCGACAACAGCAACTTTCACCCTGCTTTTTCTTAGGTTGTCCAACATTCCTTGATCTCTTCCAAGTTCATGAGTTTTCTTCATTAAAACCTTCGCTCGATATATTCTCTCATTTCTCTCAATTCTTTTTCTGTTATATTTCTCATCACTCTCTCCTTTCTCTTGTACTAATTCACTATCTCTTGTTTTTTCATACAAAACAGCTGCCCTAATGTAATCAACTTCCCTTTGTCTGTCTCCCAAATAAACAATATCAAAACCTTTTTCTCTACAGAATTCTTCTAAGGCCCCCCAATAATCCTCACCACTTCTCGGATCATAACCCATAAATCTAAGTCCATGCTTATTTCCTACATCTCCCATATATCTATCAAGCTTTCTAAGATCTTCAGGACAAAATCCCTCCAACCCAATCCTAGTTCCCTTAGGAAAATTTGCTAAACTCCCTCTTAATGAAAGTGAAGGACAGATAGACGGAGGATATTCAATAAGAGGATTCCATTCAATTCCATGAACAACACCATAAAGAGCAACCATATAATAAAACCAAGAAGCTTAATTTAAAAATTAATCTAAGAAATAAAATATATTTCAGAACCCACTTAAACCTTACTTTTTACTTTATCCATTAACCAAACAGTGTGTTCCGCAGTGACATATGTCAC